>JAKCAB010000027.1:3587-6035 GCA_021839785.1 bacterium
TCGGGCAGTTCTCGATGCCGATCTTGATGTCGTGATCTTCGGCGAACTTAATCAGCGGCTTCCAGGTCTTGAGAAACCGCGGCCAGTTCTCGTCGATCGTTTTGGTCCAGTCGCGGCCGATGAAGCTGTTGACGTTTTTCAGCCCCAGCTTTTCCGCGGCGAGAATGACTTTCTTGAGATGGTCCACCGACTTTTGGGCGACCTCAAGATCAGGATCGAGCGGGTTTGGGTAATAGCCCAGGCCGCTGATGCCGACACCGTGTTCGTGAGCCTTCGCCCACACGTCGTCGGCCTGAGCCTTGGTGAAGCCGGTCACATCGACATGGGTCACGCCGGCGAATTTGCGTTCCGCCTTGCCGACCGGCCAGCACATCAGTTCGACATAGGCGAACTGCTCGGTCTTGGCGAACTGAAACACCTGTTCCAACGACAGGTCCGGGAGGATGGCAGAGACGAATCCGAGTTTCATAGCGATGACGTCGATCGGTGGCGGTTGCGGCTAAGCGCTCAGGCGTTTGACAATCCGACCTGACGACTCAGCGAACTTCCTGGATGAATACGTGCGCGCCCTTCTTGTTGCCCACGATCACGTCCGGCCGGCGGTCGCCGTTCACATCCGCGGCGAGCACCTGTGTGCCCACGCCGGAGTTGTCGTCGATGAGGTGCGGCACCCAGTCCACGCCTTGACCGCCGCGCACAAGCTGGAACCAGTACAGCACCGCCGGCGCGTTCGGCTCCGGGTCGCCCTCCGGGCCGTGCGCCCAGAAGCGTTTGCCGGTGACGATGTCCAGCAGGCCGTCGCCGTCGATGTCCACGAGATCCAGCGCGTGGAGTTGGGAGAAGCGCACGCCGTACCGATTCTCCGCCGGGGTCTTGTTCATGAAGAGGTGTTGCTTGAACGTGATCTCGCCGCCTTGGCGCACCTGCTCGTACCAAGCCAGGCCGAAGCCGTGCGCCGCGAGGGCGGTAATCACGTCGTTCTGGCCGTCGCCGTTCACGTCGTAGGCGAACAGTTGCGCGCCGCCGACCGGCACACCGGGATCGGTGGGCGGGCAGAAAACGAACTTGTGATACTTCCAAACTGGATCGCCTGCCAGCGACGCCGGTTGCTCCCACCAGCCATTCGACTCCAGCAGGTCCATCTTGCCATCGCCGTTCACGTCACCGACGCCCAGGCCGTGCGTGTACTTGTGATAATTGTGGTTGGGCGAAATGGGGTGAAATTTCCACATCGCGCCGGGATCCGCCGCGTCGGGCTTCGCGTAGCCGAAGAAGCCCTTCGAGTTGCAGACCAACTCCGGCTTGCCGTCGCCGTCCAGGTCGCGAAACTCCGGCGACTCGTTATCGACCACATCCAACGCCACGTGCCGCGTCCAGTGGCCTTCCTTGCCCTGCGGGTTCTCGAACCAGTACCCGTTCTCGCCCGGCATCCCGACAACGAGAATGTCCGTCCAGCCGTCACCGTTGAAGTCGGCCGTCCAACTGAAGAAGTCATCCGAGTACGCGTTCTTGTTGCCCAAGCTGCCTTCGTAGCCGGGGATGTCCTCTTCGCTGCCGTCGGCCCTCTTGTGTTTGAACGTGGCGGTCGCGGGGCGGTATTCGTGCTTGGTCCTAAAGTCCGGCCCCGCAAACCAGAACGGCCCGTACGTCACGTCCATCTTGCCGTCGCGATTGAAGTCACCAATGTAGGCGCCCTCAGCCCAAAACTGCGGGGTGAGTTCAATTCGTTTGAAGGCGGGAACGGCGCGCTCGGCGGCGTGGACCGGCAGGCCGGCCAGGATCAAACCAGTCAGGAGGGGAAGCGAATTACGCATGGCCCATGTCTGGCAGAGCGGCGGGCAGGGGTCAAGTCCGGCAACAAAAAGCCCGGCCAAGCGGAGCGTGGCCGGGCTGGGCAAAGTCGGCGGGCGCGGGCTATTTCGTGCCGAACTTGAACACCGTGCTATGCAGGTACGTCTGGCCGGGCCGCAACACGGTCGAAGGGAACGAAGGCTGATTCGGCGAATCCGGGAAGTGCTGCGTCTCGAGGCAGAAGCCATCGTGCTGCTTGTACACCATGCCGCGCTTGCCCGTGAGGGTACCGTCCAGGAAGTTGCCGGAGTAAAACTGCACGCCGGGCTGAGTCGTGGACACCTCGATCGTCCGGCCAGTCGTCGGTTCATAGACCTGGGCGCAAAGCGCCAGGCCCTTGCCCGCGCGGTTCAGCACAAAGTTGTGATCGTAACCCTGCGGGACATTGGTGAGTTGGCCCAAGTCGCGGCCGATGGTTTTGGCGGTGGTAAAGTCCATGGGCGTGCCTTTGACCGGCGCGATCTCACCGGTGGGGATTAGGGTGTCGTCCACGGGCGTGTAAGTATTGGCGTTCAGGCGGAGTTCGGTGCCGAGAATGTCGCCCTTGCCGGCCAGGTTGAAGTAACTGTGGTTGGTCAGGTTGATGACGGTCGGCTT
>JAKCAB010000004.1 GCA_021839785.1 bacterium
GATTTGGACGACCACACCGTGGACGTTGCCAGCAAACCTTGCAGTAGCTTTCAACAGCGACCTTATCTACTGCTTCGTGCAGCACGAAACCCAACATGGCGTCGAGCATTTGTTGGTTTCAACGGATTTGGCCCAGCAAGTCATTCAGAAAGCCGGTCTTGCTAATTCCAAAACTCTCAGCCCGAACTACCCAGGTTTCACTTTCCTAGGCTTATGCTACGAACACCCATTCTGCGCTCGCACCGGTGGGCTGTTCCCCGGCGATGAATTCGTAACCAACGACACCGGCACCGGTTTCGTCCACATCGCGCCGGGCCACGGTCTGGAAGACTATGGCCTCGGCCTCCGCCAGGGACTGCCGATCTACTCGCCGGTCGATGACGACGGGCGGTTCGCCTACACGGACGACCTGCCGCGCGAGCGCCAAATGCCGGCAGCGTTGCTCGGAAAATCCATCCTCGAAAAGCACGGCCAGAGCGAGGCGAACGAGGCGGTGCTGCATGAGTTGCGCACGCGCCAGGCGCTGGTCCACCAGGAGCCTTACCGCCACAGCTACCCGCATTGCTGGCGGAGCAAGACCCCCGTGATCTTCCGCGCGATGGACCAGTGGTTCGTCAAAATCGATCACCAATTGCCGGAATGGTACCAAGAGGCGAAAGAGAAAAAGGACGAAAGAGCAACAGTTGACGCCGCCTTTGACGTCCTCGACGCGCGTCCTCCTGGAGTCGAACCCCGCAGACCTTACATCGGCACCTTGCGTCATCGTGCTCTCTTGGTAATCGAGGATAAGGGGCAAACCCGCTGGATCCCGGACTGGGGCATCAACCGGATCATAGGCGCGGTCGAGTCGCGACCCGACTGGTGCATCTCGCGCCAGCGTTCGTGGGGCGTGCCGCTCCCGGCGTTTTACGATGCCGCCGGCCAGCCGATTCTCGATGCCCGCGTGGTGCGCCAGGTTGCGGACCTGGTCGAACAACACGGCTCAAATATGTGGTTCGAGAAGTCGGCAGCGGAACTCTGGACGCTCGTGCGGCCGGCGGACTGGTCCGGGCCGGAGGCGACGGCCAAGTCGGCCGACACGCTGGACGTGTGGATCGACTCCGGTTCGAGCAGCCACGCGGTCACCCAGCGGCGAGACGAGTTGCGGGGTGCAGGCCCTGACAAGGACGGACGCCTGCCCTTCCAAGCCGACCTTTATCTCGAAGGCTCGGATCAGCATCGCGGTTGGTTCCAATCGTCGCTGCTGCTGGCGCTCGCCGGCAGCGGCGCGGCGCCGTTCAAGACCGTGCTCACGCACGGCTTCGTCGTGAACGATGCGGGCGAAAAGGAAGCCAAGAGCCGCGGTTCGAAGTCCGCCACGCTTTGGGTAAACGACTTTGGCGCCGACGTGCTCCGGCTCTGGGTGGCCAGCCAGGATTACCGCGGCGACATGGTCCTCAGCGAAGCGCGGATGCTCAAGGTGGCCGAGGCGTATCGCCTCTTGCGCAACACGCTCCGATACCAACTCTCGAACCTGTACGACTTCGATCCGGCGAAACACGCGGTGCCGGACGATCAACTGACCGGGCTGGACCGCTGGATCCTCAGCGAATTCTCCAAGCTGGAAGGCGAGTTGGCGCGGGCGTACGACACCTGCGAGTTCCACCTCGTCTATCAAAAGCTCAGCCAGTTCGCCGCGGTGGAACTCTCCGCGATTTACCACGACGTAGTAAAGGACCGGCTCTACACCGATCCGGCAAACTCGCCCCGCCGGCGGTCCACGCAAACGGCGCTGCACCGCATGGTGGTCAGTCTTTGCCAGATGCTCTCGCCGGTTCTCGCCTTCACGGCCGATGAGGCATGGGAGTTCATTCCGGGAAAACCGGCGGACTCGGTGCATTTGTCGAATTGGGAACCGCGGCCACTGACGCTTTCAGAAGCCGAGCGGGCGACCCGGGAAAGTCTCTTCGCGCTGCGCGAGGCCGCCTTGCCCGAACTGGAAAAGGCGCGCCAGGCAAAGCTCATTGGCAAGGCGCTGGAGGCGAAACTCTGCCTAGCCGGAACGCCGCCGGCGTTGGGGGCGGCGACCGACCAGCCGGAAGCGTTACGCGAACTGTTGAACGTCTCCCAACTCGCCCTGCGCGTGGACGAACAAACGGCGGCGCCCATATTCACGGTGCAGAAGGCTGATGGCCGGAAATGCGAGCGCTGCTGGCACTGGGAAACCTCAGTCGGGCAAGACGCCCGGCACCCGACGCTTTGCGCCCGCTGTGTCATCGCGGTGAGCGAGTCGGCCGGAAAGCTTCCTACCAATGCCTGACACGGCTCCCGCCAACTGGCGCGCGGCGCTGATCGAATACATCCGCGCTGAGGCCCGGCCGGTGGACAAGTTCAGCCATCAGCCGCGGCTTTACCGCCTCGCGCAGGAGTTGGCGGCGGAGTCGCCGTGCGACGACGATGTCCTGTTCGCGGCCGCCTGGCTGCACGACCTCGGTGTTTTCATTGGCCATCGTCCGGAAAATCCCGAGGCGCTCGCGCGCTGGGACAATGTTGCTTACGCGATGCACTGCGCGCCGGAAGTCTTGACTCGTCTCGGTTTTCCCGGCGCGAAAATCCCCGCGGTGGTCGAGGCCATTCGCGCGCACCTGGCCAGCGCGATTCCGATCTCACCGGAAGGCATCGTTCTTCGTGACGCCGACATCCTCGAACAACTCGGTGCGGCCGGCGTTTTGCGCACGGCCAGCAAGGTTGGCCGCGACACGCGGTTTCCGACCTTCGCCGAAGCCATCGCCGTGCTGGGTCGAAATCTGGTGACGCTGCCCGGGCAGTTGCGCCTGGCCAAAGCGCGGGAACTCGCCGAACCGAGGATTCAAATCCTGCGGCACTTTCTCGAAGCCACAGCGGAGGAGGCGGGTTCGGTTCCGTGGTGAACCGCCCGTGCTTGCCCGCGCCGGCAGCGAGCTTCACCGCACCAGCCGGCAACCGCTGAACACGATGTCGCCGTCCTTCAAGCCGGCGCACTTGCCTTCGATCACCACCGGCTGGCCAACCTCGAGCAGATCGACCTCACCGCCGCCTTCAAAGCGGGCGGTCAGTTTGCGCGCGTCCTGCCGGGTGAACACCGTCCGGTACTGGTCGATGTAATTGAACCGGCATTTCACCGTCGCGGCCCGGTCCGGCGAGGCCAACAGGACGGTGAAATTGCGCGTGACCAGGCCGGTGCTGAACCGCTCGACCTCGCCCTTCACTCGGAAGACCTGTTTGTCATAGCGCTTGGCAGCCGCCACCGGATCGGCGGCGAAATGGCCCACCAGTTCGTCGGCCTCGACCTCGGCGCCCTTGGCGAGCGGTGGCAGTTCGCCCATCGGCCGGACCGGCTTCATTTCGCGCGCCGGCTGCGAGGCTGACGTGGGCGCAGGCACTTGTTGTTTGCGCAGGCGCTCGTTTTCCTTTTTGAGCCGGTCCAATTCCTTTTGCTGCGCCTTTCGATCGGCGTCCTGCTGTTGGCGGTCCTGCTTTTCCTTTTCCTGGCGCAACCGCTCGTTGTCCGCCTTGACCTTCTGGAGTTCCTTCTCCGCTTGTTCGAGCTGACGCTTGAGGCGCTCGACCTCATCGCTCTTTTGCTGGACGGCGCTGTCATCGCCGGCGGCCTGTGCCGCACGGGTGGAAGGTAAAGTCACCGGGAAAAGGCCGACGCCGGCGGTGGCCACGAGGCAGGCCAGGATGGTTGCGCGCATAAGATGACGCCAGTCCAGCGACCGGCCTGCGGACCGTCAAGAGCGAAGGCGACCCATCGGGCATCGGGGCCGCGCACAGTTTCTTGCGGTCTTCAAGACCGGCCTGCAGGGGACCAGCCCGGGGCTGGCTCACGGCCCCCCTTCAGGCTGGGCAAGACTGAAGTCCCGTCTCCCGTTCGCCAACCGGACCAGGAATTGGACAGCCCCCGACCATCGGTCTCCGTGCGTGGGGCCGGCCGACGTTTCCCCGACCACTTCGTCCACCGGTTCGGGGTCAGCGTTCAATGACTCGAAGTCGCCCTTCAACCCCGTCGGCGGGACGCCGACGCGAGCGACCGGGACGGTCGCGCTCCCCAATCTCAAATCAACACGGCTGAGACGGCCGCTGCCGCCGACGGTTCAACGGCTCGTGCCAATCCGCATCACCGTTAGCGAGCGGGCAGGGAAGGGGTGGCGGAAAACCGGGCCGCTGACCTTGAGGCGCGTGTTGACCGGCGAGACCTTGCGCGGCTCGGCAAGCGAGTTTTCGTCGGTGAGTTGCGCACTGGTCAGCATGGTCGCCTGGGCGTTCGATTTCACCTTGCGGGCGCCTGCCAGATGGATTTCCGCTTCGACCGCTTGCTCGGTGGCGTTCACGACTTTCAAAATCACCTCGCTGGTCTTTTCGTCACGAGTCGCGCTCGCGTAAAGGCGCGGCTGGCCGGCCAGTTGGCGGCGGGCGGTTGACCCAGACGGGCAGGACCACGTCGCCGCGGTTGCGACTGAACAGTTGTTGCACGTAGTAGCTGGGCGTGCCGTAGGAGCGGAGATTGTCGAACCAGATCAGATTCGGCCGCCACTGCCAGCCTTCCTCGTGCCCCATCAGTGGCGCATAGGAACTCATCGTAACCACGTCTGCGTTGCGTTCCAGGCCGGTCATGTAAGCCGCTTCGGCGAGCGCGCATTCGAGGTTGTTCCGGTTGAGCACGCTCACCACCTTGTCGCTCTGGGCCGCGTATTCGCCCATGAACACCTTGGGTCCGGTCCGCGGGTAATTGTCGTAGCGGAACGCGTTGTCGAGAAACCACGCCGGGCGGTCGTAGCAATGTTCGTCCACGATGTCGGCCTTGAGTTCGCGCAGTTTCGGTCAGAGGAAATTGAACCGCTCGTCCGCCGGGCTGGGACCGGCGCTGGCCACGAGGCGGATTTCCGGGTGCCTGGCTTTGAGCGCTTTGGCGAACGCGGTGTAGCGCTCGAGGTACTGCGGTCCCCACTGTTCGTTCCCGACGCCAGGCAACTTCATACCGAACGGCCGCGGGTGACCCATTGCCACCCGCCTGGCGCCCCAAGGACTGCTCGCGGGTCCGTTGGCGAACTCGATCAAGTCCAGCGCGTCCTGGATGAAAGGGTCGAGTTGGTCCAGCGGCACCAACTCGCCGGTGTTGAACTGGCAAGCCATGCCGCAGTTGAGAATCGGCAACGGCTCGGCGCCGATGTCTTCGCAAAACGCGTCCACTCACCACCGGCGACGCGCAAGGTGTCGCCCGCCAGTCGCTGGCCCGAAGGCGACACCAAGTCCACCGCGAGCGTCGCCGGGCTACCTTGCAGCACGCGGGCCTGGACGCTGAAGGTAAATCGCGCGCCGTTCTCGACGCCCAGGCCAAAGAAGCCTTCGTTCGAGAACCCGAAGCCGTCGCCCGCTTTCTCGACCGCGAGGCGCAGATAGTGCGGGTTATTGGCGTTGAGCGGTTCGCGATCGAGCACACTCAGCGTGCCGACAGCGCCGCCCCGGCGATTTGCTGTCAGCCCATGAGCGGTTCGGTGAACTCGAACGAGCGGTTCTTTACGCGCTCCGGGTAAAGTCCGCCGTCGCCGTTGTAGTTGATGTCTTCGAAAAAGATGCCCCACATCAGGGGACTGACCTCTGCGCCCGGCTCGTCGGTCTGGACGGTGATCGTGGCGGGTGCGGCTTCGACAGCTTGGGCGACGACCCCGGTTGGGAAGGTGGCGAGGAGAGCCGTGGCCGAGCTTAAGGGCGCAGGCAAGCGAGCGAAGCGATGCAAGGCGGCTTGGAGTCATGCGGAAAGGTTCGGTTGGCGCGCGAACCAAGGCAAGGCGCAAAGCGGCGCGGAGACTCTGAACTCACGTCTCGATGGATTTCTGCGCCAGTCCAGCGGAGAATTGCGTGCCAATTTCATGTCACAATTGCGACATAAAATGTCCCATTCTTCCTTCAGTCCGGCGTCTCACAGCGCCGAGGCCGTTAGCTTTGGACCTTGCCAAGGCGGGCAGCCGCAGCGAAACATCCGCGCATGAACCCGCGACGCTTTCGTTCTTTC
>JAKCAB010000841.1 GCA_021839785.1 bacterium
GCGCGGCGAGCGGCTTCCACGCCGTCCTGCGCGGCGTGCCCGGCCAGACTTACCAGCTTGAAGTCTCCACCGACCTGAGCCACTGGTCGTCGTTGATGACCCAAACGGCGGGCGCCGATGGCAACCTGGCTTTCACCGACCCCGAGGCGGGAGCGCAAGCCCGCTTCTATCGCGCCCAGGCCAAGTAACATGACTGCCCGCCCCGAGCCGAAGCCGCTGAGTGTTTGCCTCGTCCGGCGTAGCGCCGGTCCCGCCACTCGGCTGGCGGCGATCCTCCTCGCGTGGGTGGCCGGCGGCGCCGCGTTGGCGGGTGGCACCGCCGTGAGCAGTCTGCCGGCGACGGCCTTGCCGGGCGTGGCCTTCACCGTCCAAATCACCGCCACGCCGGACAACGCCGTGAGCGTGTTCGCCGTCCAGGACGAAGTGCCCGCCGGCTGGGCAGTGTCCGAAATCACGGCCAGCGGCCAGTTCGACGCCGCGCATCACCGGGTCAAGTGGGGGCCGTTCTTCGACCACACCAGCCGCGTGCTGAGTTACCAAGTCACGCCGGCGGGCACGGCGGCCGGCGATTACACGTTCGCGGGCCTGGCGGTTTTCAATGACCTCACCGTGGCGGTGGCCGGCGCCCGCCAGACCCGCGTCCTGACCGGCGCGGATGCCAACGTGGTTTCGTGCCTCATACCGGCGCGCTTCCTGCCTGGCCAGGCGTTTGGCCTGACCAACCGCGCGGTGCCGGCGGCGAACGTCACCGTCTATGCGATCGAAGACCAGGTGCCGGCCGGCTGGACTGTCAGTGCGATCAGCGGCGGCGGCACGTTTGACGCCGGCAAGCAGAAGCTCAAATGGGGGCCGTTCTTCGACGCCCAGCCGCGGGTGCTGACCTGCCAGGTCACGCCGCCGGCGGATGCTCGCGGCGCCTTCACCTTCGCCGGCACGGGATCCTTTGACGGCGTGCCGGTGGCCATCACCGGCAGCCGCGAAATTCAAAGCGTGATCAGCGCGGTGGTGAGCAGCCTGCCGGGGCAGTTTCAACCTTCCGTGCCGATCACCGTTTCGCTGGCGGTCACGCCGGAACCCGGCATCGCGGTGCAGGCCATTCAAGATCGACTGCCGTTGGGCTGGACCGCGAGCGGGATCGGCGGCGGCGGATTGTTCGACGCGGCCAACCGCACCGTGAAGTGGGGGCCGTTCTTCGACGCCACGTCGCGGGTGCTCACGTACCAGGCCACGCCGCCGGCCACCGGCGAAGTCCTCGTCGAGTTTGTCGGGCGCGGGTCGTTCGATGGCTTCGATGTGCCGATCGCCGGCCAGCGGCTAACCAGCGGGCAGCCCACTTCACTGATCAGTTCGATGCCGGCGCAATATTCGCCCGGCGTTGCTTTTAGCGTCTCGATCGCCGCCACGCCCGATCCGACCGTGAAGGTTTATGCGGTGCAAGACCGGCTGCCCACCGGTTGGTCCGCCGCGGCGGTGAGTGCGGGCGGCACGTTCGATGCCGCCAACGGCCTCGTGAAATGGGGACCGTTCTTCGACAACTTGTCGCGCACGCTGAGCTACCAGGCGATGCCACCGGCCTCGGCGGCAAACGATGTTGCGTTCGTGGGCGAAGGTTCCTTCGATGGCGCCACGGTCGCGATTACTGGCCAGCGCAACGTCGCGCTCATCCCGTTCGACCAGGTCAACGGTGTCACACGCGCCTTGCCCGCAACGCTGCGCGGCGGCGTTCCGACGGTGGTGAGCAACACGGTCCGTGTGGCGGCCAACGTGGCGGTCTATGCTGTGGAGGACAAGACCCCGACGGGCTGGACGGTCAGCGGCATCAGCGACGGCGGCGCGTTCGACGCCGGCCAGTCCAAGGTCAAATGGGGGCCGTTCTTCGACAACACGCCGCGCGTGCTGACGTACACCCTCACGGCGCCGCTCGCGGCCGAGGGCGTGGCCGGGTTTGGCGGACAGGCCTCGTTCGATGGCGTCTCGCTCCCGATCGGCGGCGCTCAAAGCGTGCAGGCGATCAAGAATCGTCCGCCGGTCGCGCGGGCCGACACCGCGGAGCGCGAGCGCGGTCAATCGGTCACCGTCACCGCCGCGAGCCTGCTCGCCAACGACAGCGACCCGGACGGTGACCCGCTGATGCTGGTCAGCGTGACCGCCACCAGCGCCCACGGCGGCACCGTCGGCTTGAAGACCGGCCTGGTCACCTACACACCGCCGGTGGGTTTCGAGGAAACGGACACTTTCACGTACACGATTCAGGACGGGTTTGGCGGTTCCGCGGCCGGCACCGTGACCGTCACGGTGGCCGCGCCGGTCCAAGACCAGATCATCACGAAGATCGAAAAGCGGGCCGGGGGCGTGGTGCGAATCCACTTCACCGGCACCCCTGGCCGCGCGTATCGCATCGAAGCCACAGACAGCCTGGGCGCTCCGAATTGGGCGACGCTCCGCTCGGTGGTGGCGGATGCCAGCGGCGCATTCACCTTGGACGACGCCGACACGGCCACACGTTTCTCCCGGTTTTATCGGAGCGCCGCGCCGTGACCTTTCCCGCCTACGCTGCTGCGGTTCCCCGGCAAACGCTGCAGGCACGGTATGATCGGCTCGACCGGCGACAGCGCCGAGCCGAACTCGCAAGCCGTGGTTAGGGATGAGTTCTGCGGTGAATTGGCTCGACGTTCGCCCCGGCCTGCGCGAACAAGTCACCGATGCCACCCAAGCGTGCCATGAACCTGAATTCCACAGTTGAACCGCAGATAGACGCAGATCAACGCAATGGAAAAAGGTGTCGCCGCCACGGGTGGGTTTCACCCGCGGGGCGAACCTGCACTCGTCGCTCAGCTTTCTAGCTGCCTTTGTTGTATCCGCGTCCAATGGCGTCCATCTGCGGTTTCTACGATGAAACCGCAGACCTGACTCTCACAAACAAATGGAGGATCGAATGAACCGCAGAACCTTCGTCAAAACCCTGCCCGCCTTGACAGCGCTGGCGGGCACGGCGACCAGCCTTGCCCAAGCCGCGACCGACCCGGTGGCTGAACTACAACCGATCGTGCTCCTCAAGCCCGAGACCGACGGCGGCAAGTCGGTGCTCGCGGCGTTGAAGGAGCGGAAGACCGTCCGGAGCATCAAGTCGGACAAACTCCCGCCCCAGACGCTGTCCAACCTGCTTTGGGCGGCGTTCGGCGTGAACCGTGAGCGGGGCGCCTTTGGCAAACCCGGCCGCACCGCCGCCTCTGCGAGCAACTCCCAGGAGATCGACCTCTATGTGGCCATGCCCGAAGCCGTGTATCTCTATGAGGCCCGGCCGCACCGACTCGCACCGGTCGTTGCCGGCGACGCTCGCTCGCTGGCCGGCCGGGCTGCGGCGGCGACCGCGCCGGTGAACCTCTTTTACGTGGTGGACCTCACGCGGTACGACTTCGGCAGCGGACAGCCGGACCGGAGCATCGGCAATGTGGAGGTGCAGAAATCCTATTACTACGTCGCCACGGGCCTCATTGCGTCGAATGTCTATCTCTTTGCCGCCTCCCAGGGACGCGCGGCGTGGTTCCACAACTGCAATCGCGAGGCCGCGGCGCGCGAATTCAAGCTGCGCCCCGAGCAGCGGGTGTTGTTTGCCCAGACCGTGGGTTATCCGGCTTGATCGGCGCCCGCCACGCTGACCCAACCTTTAAGCGTGCCGCCGCCAAGCCCACGCCCGCACACTTGGCCTGGCTGCGGATCCTTCAACAACCGAAAACCCGCCGCACGAATGCGCGGCTCAGCCGATGGTTCTCGACCACGCTGCGAGTGATCTTGGTTCCGCTCTCCAACGCGAGTTCCACCGAGTAGATCGGGGCCAGGTGGTGGGTTTGCGCGTACTGCGCGATCTCGGCGTAGTCGATGTCGCCGGTATCGAGGTCTTCCCACCAAATCTGGTTGCGGCTTTGCCGGAGGTGCCAGGACACGACCCGGTCGCCGTACTGGCGCAAGGCGTCCATCGGCGCCAGCCCGCCGCGATACATCCAATGGGTGTCGATGTTGAAACCGACAACTTCCTTTGGGCAGAGCCGGAAGTTGGAGTGGAACTCGCGCGCGTGGTTGACCAGTTCGGGGGTGTGGTGGTGGATCCCCAAACGCAGGCCCAGCGCCTTGAGGCCGGTGCCAAAGGCGGTCAGCGCCGCGGCCTGGCGCTTGAGTTCCTCGTCCGTCTTCTCGTGGCCGATCGGGTCGGGATTGCAGTTGATGACTTGAAATCCCGCCTCGCGACACACCTTGGCGGACGCCAACAGCCGCGCCACCACCTCGTCCGCCTTCTCGTCGTGGAGCCGGCCGCCGGTGTAAAGCGCGACGGGTTTTAGACCCTTGGCCCGACAGCGCTCGGCGAACTTCAGGTTTGCCTCCGGATTGCCGGCGTCCAGCGATCCTTCGGCGTAATCGTAGCCGGCGTCGCGCAGCGCGGAGAACACCTCGTCCAAGTGATCGTTCAGATTCTTGCCTTCGCGCTGGTAGTACTGGCCCCAGCCGTAGAGTTGCGAGCCGACCAGCGCCCCGGCTGGTTTCGGTGCCGCGGCGGCGCGGGCCGTCCAAGGCAGGGCCACACCCGCGCCGAGCGCAGCGGCGACGGTCTTGACGAATTCGCGGCGATTCGACGCGGGGAGCCGGGAGGCCGACAAGCGGGCAGCGGTGTTCATGCGAATTGCCTAACATGCCCGACCTCGCCCCGCAACACCTCACCCTGCAAGTAGGCGGGGTCATTCAAGCCGTGGAAAAACCTTTGACGCCGTGACCAGTCGGTGCTTGCATGGTTTCGCTGCCTCGGAACTAGTCTGTGAATCGAGGTGGCGTATCTACGGGCTCCGCAGGGAGCCCCTATTTGTTTTATGGATCGGGTGGCCGTATTCGTTGACGCCGGTTACTTGTTCGCCCAAGGCTCCAAGACCTTGAGCGGCCACAAGCTTCCGCGTGGGTACCTAGTGCTGGACATCGGCTCGGCGACGCAAGCGCTGCGCGAGTTTGCGGAAGGCGTTTCCGGCCTGCCGCTGCTCAGAATTTACTGGTACGACGGCACTTCCACCGGGCCTACGTCGCAGCACCTGGCCCTGGCTTTCACCGCCGGCGTCAAGTTGAAGCTGGGCTTCGTGAACGCCCAAGGGGAGCAGAAAGGCGTGGATTCCTTGATTGTCACCGACATGATCGAGCTGGCACGGAATCGGGCGATGACGGATGCGGTGTTGCTTTCGGGGGATGAAGATCTGCGCGTCGGGGTGCAGCAGGCGCAGGAGTTGGGCGTGAAGGTCCACTTGCTGGGAATCGCACCCAGCCACGGCAGCCAGTCGCAGTTTTTACTCCAGGAAGCCGACACCACTTATGAGTGGAACGCGGAGGCGCTCGGACGGTTTCTGACCTGCTCCACCCAAGCCAGTCCGGCTTCACCAGGAGGGATGAGTAGCTCCCTCCCGGTTTCTGTTTCTGCGGCTGCCGCTGGAATTTTCCCGGACGCGTTGCTTGAACTGGTCAAGCAACATGTAACGGCGCTCGATCAGGTGCGGCTCCAGGCGGCTTTGCAGAGCTATGACCGCGAAAAACGCCTGCCGCCGGACATCGACCGACCGCTTCTGGGCGGCGCGAAGAATGCGCTTGGCCGCAATCTGACCAGCACGGAAAGGACCGCGCTGAGGTCAACATTTGCCGAGGTTGCCCGGACTCGGCGACCGGTCGAATGACTTGCCGGCTACTGTCGTTCCTGCCGATGTTTTAGCGGGCCTCACCCCTTGATTCGCCTTTGTTTCCATGACCGAACAAATCGTCATCCTCGATTTCGGATCGCAGTACACGCAAGTCATCGCGCGGCGCATCCGCGAGTGTCAGGTGTACTCGAGCATCCTGCCGTTCGACACGCCCGCGGCTGAGATCGCGAAGCTGCAGCCGCGCGGGCTCATCCTGTCCGGCGGCCCGTCCAGCGTGTATGCCGAGAAGGCGCCGCTGCCCGAACAGGCGATCTTCGCGCTGGGCCTCCCGATCCT
>JAKCAB010000272.1 GCA_021839785.1 bacterium
GGTGACGACGTTGAAGATGAGCGACCCACCCGCGTAGTAGTCGGTGTCGTTGTGGCCTTGGCCGCCTTGCCGTGAGACCAGCGCGCCGCGCCTGCTGATCAGGAAATGACCCTCGTCGTCGCGCGCATGGCCGGCGTACTGCGGGCCGCAGCCGAAGAACGCCCACGTCGCGTTCGGGTCGTTCCAGGCGCTGCGCATATAGACATGTCCGGCGCCGGGGAAAAGATAGGCCAGCGGCAGCGTGTCGGGCGGCGTGGCGGGGATCGCAGGATCGTAGCAGGCGACGCGTTGCCAACGCTCGCGCAGCCAATCGCGTCCGCGATCGGAGAACCATTGTGATAGCCCGTCGTGCAGCATCGGCGCCGCGCGGGCGAAGGCGGCGGGCTTGGAGCCGTCGCCGTCATCGATCCAGGCCGTGCGCTCGTTGTGCGGCATCATCGTGTAAGCGACCCAGCGCGGTTCCTCGACCGGATAGCCCCAAGGCTTCAACTGTTTGAAGTAATCGATCCCCGTGGCCGTACGCCAAGCTTGAAAGGCGTAGGGAATCACCGTGACCGGACCATACGCGCCATGGCCGTAGGACTCGGACCAGACGCCGCCCATCCGGTCGAACGCCGGCAAACACTCCGCCGGCACGCGCCGGTTCCACGAATCGAGAAACGTTTTGGCATCGGCTTCGTAGCGCGTGCCCGCGCCCGTAATGGTAAGGGCGATGAAGAGTTTTTGAGTCAGCGCGTCGCGGCAGTTCATGACGTTCAGGTGGATCGGCCCCCAAGTCTGGTTGTACTCCCAGTGGCCCCACTTGAGCAGGATCTCGGGCTGGTCGGTGAAGAACCTCAGCCAGGAACCGAGCGCGTCGCCGTAACGCACGCGTTGCTCCGCCGTGAGCGCGGCATAGATCCAATCATAAGCCAGCGCGTGATAGCCGAAGTGGCTGCCTTCGCGATTTGAAATGATCCGCCCGTCGCCCCATTGCTTGATAATCACATCTGCGTAGGAGCGGCTCTCGTGACCGAGTTCGCGTTCGACCAGGTAAGCCAGTCCGCAGTTCATCAGGTCTTCGGGAATTGACCAGGGATTGGAGATGAATTCGATGCCGCCGCGTTTGACCGCGGCGTCCGCGCGCTCCTTGACCACCCGGTAATCCTCGGCCAACGGTCCGGTGCAGCGTCGGGCCATCGCCGCCACGTCCTCGACAATCAGGCGCGGATGGTTCGCTTTGACTTGGTATGGGCGTGCTGGCGCTGGGCCGGATCTATTCGGCCGGAGCATGCGCCCGCCCTTACCCCGGCCCTCTCCCGCAGGGAGAGGGAGTGCATTTGCCGCTGCGGGAGAAGTCTCACCGTCTCGTGAATTTCCCCCGGACGGTGACAAGTCGTTCCCTCTCCTGGGGGAGAGGGTTAGGGTGAGGGCGAGGCCGGCTTGCGACTGCGATGTTGCGGGTAAGGCGATCCCGGCCGCGTTGATCAGGAGCACCGCGCGAAGAGCTGCCCAGAGTGTCTTGGTGGGGCGCATGGTGTGGTTCTTTCTGCCGCTGTCTGAATTGCCCAGTCGTGGATTCGTCTGCGCGTTCGCCGCCGCCGCTGGTGTTCATCGGGCAACGGTAACAAAGCGCAACTTACTTTTCTTTCACCCAAAAGTCGCCGGCCAACCGGATGTCTGCGGATGAGGCGCCGACCATGACATGGAATTGGCCCGGCTCGACCACTCTGTGCAGATCTTGGTCGTAAAGGGCGAGGTCGTCCGGCCCGAGCGTGAAGTGGCAGGTCTTGCTCTCGCCCGGTTGCAGCATCACCTTGACAAACCCGCGCAACTGCTTCGCTGGCGTCGCCACGCTGCTGACGACATCCTCGATGTAGAGTTGAGCCACTCCCATGCCTGCGCGGTCGCCCACGTTCTTGATGTCCACCTGAACCTCCACGTTACCCGCCGGGCCAATTTTCGGCGCGCTCAACTTTAGGTTGGCATACTCGAACCGCGTGTAACTCAGTCCGTGGCCAAACGGGTAGAGCGGCGATGGCTCCAAGTCCACGTAAGCGTGCCCCCAGCCGTGCTTCACCCAGTAGGGCTTGGATTTCTTCGCGTTGTAATAGACCGGCAGTTGGCCGGCGTGGCGCGGAACCGTCACCGGCAGACGACCGCTCGGATTGACCTCGCCGAAAAGCACCTCCGCCACCGCCTGGCCGCCGCGCTCGCCTGGGAGCCACGCCTCGATGATCGCCGGCACGTGCCCGGCGATCCAGCGCGTGGCCAGCGGCCGGCCGTTGATCAGCACGACCACAGTAGGTTTGCCGGCGGCCTGCACGGCCTTCACCAGTTCTTCCTGGCGACCGGTCAATTCGAGCGTCGCGGCATCGTAACCCTCCCCATCAGTCGCGGGCCCGCCGGCCGAATGCCACGCGTTCTCGCCGACCACGACGACTGCAATGTCCGCCTGCGCCGCCGCGTCTTTGGCCCGGGCAAGTTCATCCAGTTCCTTGCCGAGCACGTTGCAGCCTTTGACGTAGATGACCTGCGTGTCCGGCGACACCGCGTGGCGAATGCCCGCCAGCACCGTGACGATGGGCTGTGGGATGGCGGCGGGAACGTAGTCGCCGAGCTGGTTGCGAGGTTCGTCGGCATTGGGCCCGATGACGGCAATGGACCGGAAACTCTTTTTGAGCGGCAGCATGTTGCCTTCGTTCTTGAGCAGCACGATAGCCTCGCGTTTCGATAAGGAGCCGCGGGCTCAGCCGCCAGCGCGACAGCCGCCGCGCCCAGCCAGGCCAGGCTGCCAACGAAGGTTCGTCTCGCCGCATTCATTGCAGGTCCCTCAGTGCTTGGAGCGTCGCCTCGATCAATTGCTCATCCGCTCCCGGTGCGAACGGGCTGCTCTGCACTTCGTAACCGCCCTCGGCGTAGCTGGGTCGCGTCGGTACATAACCGGCCGCGCCGTTGCAGTGGGTGAAAATGAACGTAGTCCGAAACGGGGAGGCGGCTTTCACGGCGTGGCCGATTTCGTTGAAGACCTCGCCGCCCCAGCCGACGAAGGCGAGGTCGCCGAGACGCCCGACCGTGAGGTTGAACGGCACTTTCGATGCGTCGGAAGCCGCCGCCTCAATGCTGGCTTTACCAGGCAACACCAGCGTCTTGAAGACGGTTTTGAGCGGGCCGGTGGTCACGGCGCTCTTCATGCCTTCGAGCACGCGCGCCACTTCTTCGCCGAGCATCGTCCCCAGCAAAACCGGCTCCGGAATCCAGCCGTGGTCGGTCCGGAAGTCCGGCAGAACGCGCACCCACGGATCGATGTTGCCGGAAGCGCCGGCAAAACCGGGCGCCACTATGTCCGCGCCCAGATAGCGTTCCAGGAACTGCTCGGCCAGCCCGTGGATGTCGCCGCTGACGAGATAGTTCTTCGGGCCGAGCGAAGTGCTGTGCGTCGCGTAGGCAAAGAGCACCGCGGCCAACTCGTGTCCGGCCGGCCGCGCCAGCTTGAGCACCTGCACCTCGCGGTCGGTGAGCAACGAAGGGTTCCGCCCCAGCACGATCTTCGCCTTGCCGGCGCTGTCTTTGACAACCTCCCGGCGGTTGACGCCCACCGGCGAGGAACCCGAGCCGAGGCTGATTTCGGCGGGCGCCAAGTTCGCCAGTGCTTTCCGAACCAGCTCGACCAGCTTGCCCTGAAGCGAGCGCGTGTACGTGACGTTGTTTGTGTGAGCTTTCTCCGCGTCCAGCGTCAGTGTCGGGGCGCTGTGCGTGTGAATGGCGCACAGAAAGAGCTCCGCTGGTTTGAGTCCGCAGGCGTCGAGGATGGCCTGGCGCAGCGGCTCAGCGGTGTGGTTGTAGAAACCGAGGTTGTCGATCGAGACCAGCACGAGCCGTTGGCCGTCCTGCTCGAAGGCGACCGCGCGTGCCGACAACGGGTCGTGTACGCCGCGCGAAGGCTCCTTCCGGCTCTCATAGCCGTTGAGCACCACCGGCTCGGTGGGGGTGATGTCAATTCTCGCGACGCCAGCCAGCAGGTCTGCGGCCCACACAGTTTGTCCGCTCAGCCCAATGCAAAGTGCCGAACCCAGCACCATGACAATTGACCGGGCACGACCAGATTGGCGTTGGGCGAATTCCCTTGAGCGTTGCGGGCGCGGAAATGTGGTAAGCAAACAGGTTGCGGCCAGGCATCCAAGTGGGTTCATGGCCGCAAACTAGACTCGCGGCGGCTGACTCGACAAGGCGATTGCCTGCGCGCCGTTGGGCATCGACCGGTGCGAAGCGCAAGAATTGAGGTTGGAGGCGGCTAAACCGCCACCACCATTGCTCGAAGGTGTGAGCCTGCGGAGGTCAGTCAGGTCTCCGGTGGCGACGCGCGGAGACTCCGAAAAATTCGGTAGGCTTCAATTTGACTTCCGACCCTGGCTACCGTTAGCGGAAGGCGATGGCAGAACTAAAGGGCAGCTCGTGCGCGCAAGGGGTGTTGGTCGGGGCGTCCGCGGCCCGGTCCGTGGGGGGCACCAACCGTTGGGTCAGCAGATACGCCTCTACCTCCTCGCCGCTCACATCGGCCAGCATGTGGCCGTCGATTTCCACGCAGGGGCTGAGCATCTGCCCGCTTTTGAGGATCATTTCCTCGCGCTGGGCGGGGTCGTTGATGATGTCGCGATCCTCGAAGGGCAGATCGTACTTGCGCAGCACGGCGCGCACGCCGTTGCTCCAGCCGCAGGTGGGCTTGAGATAGGCCACAATATTCGGTTTCATAGTCGTCGTCATAAGGCCATCAAGTGTGCCACGAACCCGGCGTCATGCAAACGGCGGTCCGCACTTTCGTCACCTCAGTCCGGGAGCCTGTGAACCGATTCCTCGGTGCGCAGTGCGCCCAAGAGCCCGGCCGCGGTCGCGGACCAGCCAGGCAGGACGATGTCCGCGGCGATCTCGGCCAGCGGCGCCAGCACGAACCGGCGCAAATGCGTGCGCGGATGCGGCAGGGTGAGTTCAGGCGAGGCGCGCACCTCGGAGCCAAAGGCGAGCAAGTCCAAGTCCAGTGGGCGCGGCTCGTTAAGCACGGTCTTGGGCTGGCGTCCGAATTCGCGTTCTAGCGCCTGGAGTCTGGCCAGCAAGGTTTCGGGCGTTTCGCCCGCCAGCGGTCGCACGCCGACCACGGCGTTCACGAACAGCGGCGAACCCGGCGGGCAATCCACCGGCGTCGAGCGCCACAGCGACGAGCGATGCAGGGGAGTGGCGCTGAGAGATTCCAACCGGTCCATCGCGGCGCGGACGTTGGCGACGGGATCGCCGAGATTTGAGCCCAGCGCGATGAAAACCAGTGGTCCGATTTCGGACTTCGGTGCTCGAACTTCGGACTTCACTTTAATCCCAGCACGTCCTGCATGTCGTAAAGGCCGGGCGCCTTGCCGACCGCCCATTTCGCCGCAAGGAGAGCACCATTGGCAAAGGTCTCGCGGCTCGACGCCTTGTGAGTGAGTTCCACGCGCTCGCCATTCGCGGCGAAGATGACCGTGTGATCGCCCACCACGTCGCCGCCGCGAAGCGCGTGCATCCCAATCTCGGCGGACGTGCGCTCGCCGGTGAGGCCTTGCCGGCCGTGGCGAATGACCTCTTTGAGCTGCTGGTGGCGGACCGCGGCCAGGATTTCTGCCAGCGTGGTGGCCGTGCCGCTGGGGGCGTCCTTTTTGAGCCGGTGATGCATCTCGACGACTTCCAGGTCGAAGCCCGGACCGAGGATTTCCGCGGCCTTGCGCGTCAACCAGAAGAGCGTGTTCACGCCGGTGGAGTAGTTCGCGCTCCAGACGATCGGGATTTGCGACTGGCAATTGGCGATGGCCGATTTCTCCGGAGCCGTGTGGCCAGTGGTGCCGATGACCAGCGCCTTGACGTGCGCGGCACACAGCTTCGCCACGGCGGGCGTGGCGTCGTGCAGGCTGAAGTCGATCACCACGTCGGCCCCGCCAACGACTGCGGCGAGGTCGTCGCCTTGATCGATCTGGCCGACGACTTGGAGATC
>JAKCAB010000534.1 GCA_021839785.1 bacterium
CCCCGCCGTCGGCGCGCGGCGGCACCGCGTCGCCCTGCTCACCGGCTGCGCGCAGGATTTGATTTTCAGCGACGTGAACCGCGACACCGTCGAGGTGCTGGCGCACAACGGTTGCGAGGTCTTCACGCCGCGCCACCAGCAGTGCTGCGGTTCGCTCCACGCCCACAACGGCGAGCTCGAGTTGGCCCGCCGGCTCGCGCGGACGAACATCGACCAATTCCCGCCCGAGCAATTCGACGCCATCATTACCAACGCCGGCGGCTGTGGTTCGCACCTGAAGCACTACGGTCACCTGCTCGCCGACGACCCGGCCTACCGCGCGCGGGCCGAGCTATGGGACCGCAAATGCAAGGACGTGCACGAATGGCTCGCGCAGATCGGGCTGGAATCGCCGCCGGCCAGCGGCGCGCCGCCATTCGTGGCGACTTACCACGAGTCCTGCCATCTGAGTCACGGTCAGAAGATCGTCCAGGAACCGCGCCAACTCCTCCGTGCCATCCCAAACCTCAAGCTGGTCGAGTTGCCGGAAAGCAACTGGTGCTGTGGCAGTGCGGGCATCTACAATCTCACCCAGCCGGAAATGGCCAATCAACTGCTCGACCGCAAGATTCGCCATCTCAAGTCCACCGGCGCGACCGTGGTGGCCACGGCGAATCCGGGCTGCCAGCTACAGCTCATCAACGGCGCCAAGGCGCACGGCCTCAAGATTCGCGTGGCGCATCCGATGACGTTGCTGGCCGAGGCGTATCGGTCCGCCGGGGCGTGGAAATCACTCCTGAACGCAGCTTGACTCTCGACCCAGCCCACTTATGGTCGGCCGAGTCGTCCCGGATGGAGCCCGAGCTGCCTGGAGCAGAGTTCCGGCGTGGCGCCGGTATCCGGCTCCAATCCGGCGGCGTACCGGGCTATGAAAAGAGTATTTGGGATTCTGCGTTCTCCTCGATCGTTCCTCTCGTTTGGGTTTGTCCTCTGTTCCGTTGCGATGGCGCAAAGCGGCCCCACCGCCATCGGCGCCTGGCCGCTGAGAGGCAACGCCAAAGTGCTGTCCGTGGCGGTGCAAGACAGCCTGGCCATCGTCGCCGACAGCCAGGCCGGCGTGGTGGCCTGTGACATCAGCGATCCCGGCTGTCCCGTGCGTTTGGGCAGTCTCGCCGTTCAAGGCGCGGCCAACGACGTGAAACTGGCGGGTGGGCGGGCTTTCGTGGTGACCAGTGGGGAAGGCCTGGTGGTGCTGGGTTTTGACGACCCGAGGCAGCTTGTGCGCCTGGCGAGCCTGGCCGACGCCGGCGGCAGCGCCCTGGCGATCGAGGACCAGACCGCCTTCATCGCTCAATACAACAGCGGTCTGCTGATGTTGGACATCAGCAATCCGCTGGCGCCCCGGCGCCTCGGTGCGGTGGCCACGCGAGGCATCGCCATCGACGTGGCGGTCTCGAACCGGCTGGCCTGCGTGGTGAGCGTCAAAGCCGGGCTGGACGTGTTCGACGTGGCCGACCCGGCCGCCCCGGTTTGGCTCGGCGGCCTGGACCTCTCCGGCTACCCCCGCGGCGTGGCCTGGTATGGCGACCACGTCTTGGTGGCGGACGAAACCGCCGGGCTGACGGTGGTCGATCTGAGCACGCCGGCGAACCCCGTAATCGTCGCCACCAACCTCATTCAGTGGCCGCGGGGCGTGACGGTCTTTGGCGATCGCGCCGTGGTCGTCGGTGACCGCGGTCTCCACGTCCTGGACCTTTCGCTGCCGGCATCGCCTCGAGTGATCGGAAACGCGTCCGATGTGAGCGGAGAACGCGTGATTGTCCGGAACGAAGTGGCTTACGTGGCGGGTGGATTGGACGGGATGCGCGTCGTGGACTTGCAGACCGCGGCCAGTCCCGCCCCGCGAGGGCGGGTGCTCACCTCCGGCCACTTGCGCGCCGTGGCGGTGTCTGGCCCGTACGCCTACGTGGTGGAACTGGAGTCCGGACTCTACGTGTTGGACGTCAGCGACCCGACCCAGCCGGTAAATGTGGGCCAGTTATACATTGGCGGAAACTGCGTCCTGCAGCACGACCTTGTGGTGTCCGGCCAACGCGCTTACCTGGCCTCGGCGCTGAGCGGGCTGCATCTGATCGACGTGAGCAACCCCCGCCGTCCGGTGCGCCTGGGCGGTCTGCCGGCCCGCGCCATGGGGGTGGCGGCTGCCGGCGACTACGTTTATCTGGCCGAGAGTCACGGCGGATTGCAGATCGTGCGGGTAAGCGATCCGGCGAATCCCGTGGCCGTGGCCAGCCTGGCCACCGGCGGAGACGCGCGTGCGGTCGCGGTCGCGGGCCAATATGTGCTGGTCGCCGATTTTCTCGGCGGGCTGCGGCTCATCGACGCCCGCGATCCCGAAAACCCCGTGACCGTGACGACGCTGCTACCCAAGGCCACGGCAGTAACCATGCAGGGGAACCTCGCCTTTGCGGGCTTTATTCCGACGCTCAGCGTGCTGGACCTCAGCGTTCCCTCACAGCCGATGCTTCTGGGGCAGATACGCACCAACAACAACTCCGTGGTCATCACGGTCGCGGAGGGGTGCGCTTACGTGGCGGGCATGTCTGGGGCGAAAGCCGTACTCGACCTCTTCGATGTCTCCTCGCCGGCTGCCCCGCGCCATGCCAACCGGCTGCAATTGGGCAACTTTCTGATCGGTGATCTCGCCGCGCAAGGTTCGCTGCTCTTTGTGGCCCAAGGCAACGGTTTGGTCATTTACCGGCCGAGCCTTCGCCTCACCACCCCGCAGCGGCAGGGAGGCAACCTGGTCTGGGTCGTGCCTTCGCTCGCGAACCGGCGGTACATCCTCGAGCGCAAACCTCACTTGGCCGCTGACACTTGGACGGTACAGGCAGAACTGGCCGGCGACGGCAAACCGCTGTCCTTCGAAGTGCCAATCACGGCTGCCGACTCGGCCTTCTTCCGCGTGCGGGAGGAATGACCGAACCCGAAGCGGCGAAGGCATGGGCCTGGGCGCGGCTGCAAAGCCACGCCGCGCTGGTCCCCAAAGGAGTTGCACCCGGCCGGCCCATTGCGCTATCTCAAGACTCGTGAAACTCCAAGCTAACCAAGCGATTCTCCGCACCAGCATTCTCACCTTAGTCGTGGCGCTGACAGGACTGCTGTTCACCGGTTGTTCAAACTTGCAGCCGCAGTTCGATGCCAACGGCATTCCGGCCGCGCGTTATCGCGTGGGCGGCGGCTTCGAGATCGACTACCGGGCGCCTGTCACCGGCACGGCCGTGGTGGTGGAAGACACTTCGCACCGCGTGTGGGTGACGCAGTCAGTGGACGAACTGGAATCGTTTACGTTCCGCATCTCCGCCGACGACGCGGACCTGCACGAACGCCTGGGCCCAAACGCGAGCGCCGCAACGTTCTCGCTCTACTTTGTGCCGGCCAACGCAAAGCAACGGAACGAGAAAAAAGACTGAACGCTCTGCCGAGGTCAGTCGCGGCGGACGCCAGCAAGCAAGGTTCCTTCGGCGGCTGAGATTTCTACCCGCGCCGCTTACCACCATTCGTTGCTGGGATTCGGGGCTGCCTGCCAGAACGGATCGCTTTCCGGCTTGGTGGGAAACCGATACCCGACCGCGTGCCCGTCGCCAAACAGCATCACCACCAGGCTCTTTCCTTTGAAGTTGTGCCAGGCGCTCTTCGGGTCCAGCCAACCGCGGTTGTAATGCCAGATCCAGTCGCCCAGCAGGACCTTGTTGACGGGGCTCACGCCGATCTCGGACATCTTCAGGGACTGGCCGCTGTAATCGTTCCGGCTGGCGCCGCTGTCCCCGAAGACGCGCTTGGTGCGCATGAAGTCAATCGCCCATTCGATCAGGTAGCTCGTTCCATAGACCTTGTAGCAATTGTCGCAGGTGAAGCCGACGAACCGCGGACCATCGACGTCGCCCCGGTCCGCCGGACAGCGGAAAATTTCCTTGGCGCCCTGGTAGCGGTAGAGCGGCTTGTTGGTTTCGTTCACCACCATGTCGTATCGGCCCGTGGGCCCGCCCAGGGCGTTCCAGTCCGGGCACAGCGGCATCGTGTCCTGGAAGTCGTCGGTGTAGAGCGCCAGGGCCAGGCCGATCTGGTGATTGTTGCTCACGCACTGGGTTTGCCTGGCCTTGGCCTTGGCGCGTGCCAACGCCGGCAGCAGCAGACCCGCAAGAATTGCAATGATGGCAATGACCACCAGCAACTCAATCAGTGTGAACCCTAAGAAATGCGACCTCGCGGTCGGGAGCGCCGGGTGGAGAACCCGCGGCTGCTTCTGGCCCAGTTCAGGAGCCGGGTAGTTGGGAGCGTTCACGGCATTGGGGTGAATTCACCGCAGTATAACCGCTCTTGTCGAGGTCGCAACCGTTGAGACCAGACCCCCGAGCACTGACACCTGGCCGGATTTTGGATTCTTGAAGGCGATCCACGCCTGACCCTCTGGGCCGACCGGGCGGCACCCGCACGAAGCCTGCTGCTAAAGGCCAGCCACTTAGGTCTCGCGGTAACGCTGGGCGATGGGAATCCGCCGGCCGACGCCGAAGGCTTTGCTGGTCACCTTCAATCCAGGCGCGGCCTGGCGGCGCTTGTACTCGCTCACGTCGATGAGCCGCACCACCCGCTTCACCGCCGCCTCGTCGTAGCCCGCGCGAACGATCTCGTCGGCCGACCGGCCTTCGACGACATAGGCTTCGAGGATCGCATCGAGCACGTCGTACGGCGGCAGCGAATCCTGGTCGGTCTGGTTGGGGCGCAGTTCGGCGGATGGTGGTTTGGTGATCGACGCGGTGGGGATGATTTCACGCTCGCGGTTGATCCACCGCGCCAGCCGATAGACCCATTGCTTGGGCAAGTCGTTGATGACCGCCAACCCGCCGCACATGTCGCCGTACAAGGTGCAATAACCCACCGCCAGTTCGCTCTTGTTGCCGGTGGTCAGCAGCAGCGCGCCGAACTTGTTCGAGAGCGCCATGAGGATCACCCCGCGCAACCGCGCCTGGATGTTTTCCTCGGTGGTGTCTTCCGCGAGTCTGGCGAAAACACCGCCCAGCTCGCCTTTCATAGTCTCGAACGCCGACCGGATCGGGACCACGTCGTAGCGAATGCCGAGGTTCGCCGCGAGCACGCGGGCATCGTCCAGACTGCCGGGCGACGAGAACTGCGAAGGCAATGACACCCCGCGCACGTTCTCGCGGCCGAGGGCGTCCACGGCCAGGCAGGCCGTGAGCGCCGAATCAATGCCGCCGCTCAGGCCCAGCACGGCGGACTGGAAGCCGCATTTGTGCAGGTAGTCGCGCAGGCCCAGCACCAGCGCCCGGTGCAGTTTTTCTTCGTCGCAGAAAACCTCCGGGGCCACCGGCGCCGTGGCGTCGGTCTCGACGATCACGAAGTCTTCCTCGAACGGCCGGCCCTGGCCGATGAGCGCGCCGGCGGCGTTGAAGGCCAGACTGGCGCCGTCGAAAATCAACTCGTCGTTCCCGCCGACAAGATTGCAGTAAATCAGCGGGCAACGCGTCTTGGCGACGAGGCTCGCCAGCATGGCATGGCGGACGCGGTTCTTGCCCAGGTGCCAAGGCGAAGCCGAGGCGTTGAAGATGATCTCCGCGCCGGCCTCCACGAGTTCGGCAGCCGGATTGCGCCGGTAACGCCGGTCCTGCCAGAAATCCTCGTCGTTCCAGAGATCCTCGCAAATGGTCAGCCCCACTTTGCGGCCGTTG
Organism: bacterium; assembly: GCA_021839785.1. Next base: position 5,727 of record JAKCAB010000534.1, read on the forward strand.
AACTCCACAGGCGGGTTGCTCGCGGCCGGCTCGAAATAGCGGTCTTCGTCGAACACGTCATAACTGGGCAACAGCGTCTTGGTTCGCGTGGCGAGCACGCGACCGTTTTGGAGCAACGCCACGGCGTTCGTGACTTCGCGGCCGGGGCGGTTCGGGTTTTCGCCGACGAAACCGACAATGAAACCGGCCTGGCCGGTGGCGGCGGCGAGACGTTCGAGCACTTCGAGGTTGCGCCGCACGAAACCGCGCCGCAGCAACAGGTCGCG
>JAKCAB010000199.1 GCA_021839785.1 bacterium
CCTGGCGGAGCGGGTGTTGACCGGCGGCTTCGACGCGCTGAGCCAGATGGTCTTCGCCGGTTTCGACTCGTTGCAGGCGCTCTCGCCCACGCTCTGCCGGCCGTTCGACGCGCGGCGCGACGGCTTGTTGCTCGGCGAGGGCGCGGCCGTTTTTACCTTCGAGACGCTCGATGCCGCGCGCCGGCGCGGGGCGGAAGTCCTTGGCGAAATCGTCGGTTACGGCGCCTGTACCGACCTGCATCACCTGACGCAACCCCACCCGGACGGAGATGCCGCGCTCGCCGCCATGACTGCCGCCTGCCGCAGCGCAGGCGTGACGGCAGAGCAGGTCGGCTACATCAACGCCCACGGCACCGGCACACCTTTGAACGACGCGGCGGAAGCGCGCGCGATCCTGCGCTGGGCGGGCGCGGCGGCGGCCGGCCAGCGGGTCAGCTCCACCAAATCGGTGATCGGCCATTTGTTGGGCGCCGCCGGGGCGGTGGAGGCGGCCATTTGTCTGATGGCGTTGCGCGAACAATGGCTGCCGCCGAACGTGACCACGGAAACGGTGGATGCCGCTTGCGGCTTCGACCTCGTCCGCGCGCCGCCCGAAGCGAAGTTCGACCTCGCGCTGACCAACTCGTTCGGCTTCGGCGGCGCGAACGCCACCCTCATCCTGCGGAGGTTCGCGTGAAACCGATCGTCGTCGCCGGCATTGGCGCCGTCTCGCCCGCGGGTTGGGACGCTGCGGCGCTCGCGAACGCCGTGGCCGCCGGCCAGCCGTTGCCCACTCAAGACTGTGCGCGTCCGGGGAGGGAACAGCCGTTCCGTGTTCGCCGGGTGCCGCAACCGTGTCCGCACCGCGATTTGCTCACGCACCCGCGGCTGCGGCGGGCTGACGCGCTCAGCGTTTTCGCGGTGGCCGCGGCCCTGGAAGCGGTGGGGCCGGATCGCGTCGCAGTGCAGAGCGGCGAACTGCGGCTGGGCGTCGTGTTCTGCACGCTCGCCGGCGGGTTGGCCTACACGCGGCGATTTTATCACGAAGTGCTGCAAAACCCCGCCACCGCCAGCCCGATGTTGTTTCCCGAAACCGTCTTCAACGCGCCGGCCAGCCACATCGCCACCGTGCTGGGCGCGCGCGGACTGAATTACACCTTGGTCGGCGGGCCGGGAATGGTCGTCCAGGCGCTGGCCACGGCGGCGGCGTGGATGTTGGCCGGCGAGGCCGACGCTGGCTTGGTCATCGCCGCCGAGGGCCTGGACTGGCTCGCCGCCGACGGCCACCGGTTGTTCAGCCGAGGCGTGATCGCCGCCGAAGGCGCCGGCGCGCTTTACCTCAAGTTCGAGGCGGACGAACCAACGAGGCCGGTCTTGGCGGCCATCGACCTGCCCGCTGCGCCGGGAAACTCCGGCCAAGGCACGCGCGCGGCAAAGGCCGGCTTAGATTTCGAGGCGACATCTCCGCTGCTTTGCGACAGCCAGGTCGGCGCGTCGGCATTGGACCGGAAGATTTCGGCCGGTTGGCCCGGCTGGGCCGGCCCGCGACTCTCGCCATTGAAGGTGCTCGGCCACGCGCTCACGGCGGGAGCCGCCTGGCAATGCGTGGCGGCGGTCGATGCCCTTGCGCGTGGCCGCGCGGCGCAAGTTTGGGTGGCGCCTGGGGATGACCGCGGACCGGCGGGCGGCGTGTTGTTCAGCGCGCCGGCGAGCTTTCGCGCTTGTGCGGACTCCATCGCTCCCACAGGCTTTCCGGCGAAGCCGACACCGACAACCGACACTGGCACGCATGAGCGAAGGGACCGCACTTAAAGCCGAGATCAAGAAGCTGATGGTGGAGAACCTGATGCTGCGCTTGAGCGCCGAGGAACTCCCAGACGACCAGCCGCTCTTCGGCCCCCACGGGCTGGGGCTGGATTCCGTCGATGCGCTCCAGCTCGTCGTCGCGCTCGATAAAAAGTACGGGCTGAAAATCCCCGACCCGGATACCGCCCAAAAGGTGCTGCAAAACGTCGAGACGATCGTCGCGGCGGTAGCCAGGCACGTCGCGGAGAAGGCGACTGTCGCCTGAGACCAGAACGCGTTCGTATGGCCACGAATCTCCCCCCTCACCCCAGCCCTCTCCCCCACTGGGGGCGAGGGTGTCCGAAGGATGGGCGAGAGGGAATTCACGGGCGATTGAAAGCGATTCAGTTTGGGCCGGGGCAGCCGCGACCAACACGCTCCGGTGCGGCCCGGAAGCGACGGCGTTTTCGGTCAAACCGCGGCCGGCTCGCTGAGCGGCTTCGGTTCGGCAATGGGGATGCGGACGTTGACTTCAAAACCGCCATCCGCCGACGGCCCGAACTCGAACCGCTGGCGGTCCCCGTAAAGGTGTTCGAGCCGCGCGCGCGTGTTGGCCAGACCGAGCCCGCTGCCGCTGGCGGTCTTGGCCCCGTTGCCGGCGCCGTTGTCTTTCACCGCGAGCGTGAGCGAGGCGCCGTCGCGGCGGGCGCTCACCTCCACGCGGCCGCCTTGTTTGCGCGGGGTAATGCCGTGTTTGATGGCGTTTTCGACCAGCGGCTGGAGCAATAGGTTGGGCACCGGGGCGTCGAGCAGTTCGGCCGGCACGTCGAACTTCACTTCCAGCCGCGCGCCAAAGCGGACCTGCTCGATTTCGAGGTAGCGCCGCAGAAACTCCAGTTCTTCACGCAACGGCACCTGCTGGGTCTCCACGTTTTCGAGCGCGAGCCGGAGCAGTTCGCTTAACCGCACGATCATCCGGTCCGCGGCGCCCACGTCGCGGTGCATGAGGCTGGAGATGCTGTTGAGCGTGTTGAACAGAAAGTGCGGATTGAGCTGGGCCTGCAGCGCTTGGAGCCGCGATTGGAACAAGAGCTTCTCCAACTCGATCGCGCGCAACTCCCGCTCCCGGTAGCGCCGGTAGTACTCCATGCCGTGGCTGGCGCCGACGATGATCCAATAGACGAGCAGGTTGAAATAGAACGAGCGCACCAGCGTCCAGTGAAACATCTCGCCGAAATAAAAGACCGGCAGGCGATCGCGGCTGCGGAGCATTTCCACGATCACGCGCAGCACCACCCAGAGCACGGCGAACAGCACACTCGCCGCGAGGTGGATCAACAAACCGCGTCGCCAGCGGCCCGGCTCGAAGTGGTACCGCCGCGCCAGCCACAGCGCCGGGATGGACAGGACGGCGCAGATGTACCAATCCGCGAGCGCGGTCGTCAGCGCGAACTCCCAGGTGACGATGTACCCGCGCCGGGCCTGGGTGAAGTTGAACTGGCTGGCGAACGCCAGGGCGATGAGCGACCAGGCGCCGAAGAGCAAGGCCCATTTCAGCCACGGCCTGAGCTTGCCGGTGGTGTGCATCGAGATCGCCGGTAACCTAACTGGCGGCATCGCGGCGGGCACGCCGAAACTGCGTGGCGCGACGGGACCGACCGTCGAATGCGCTTGCCCGTTTGTGCGTTCCGGCGGTGAAATCCGGCCGCCTTTCACGCACATGAAAACTTCTCTTCGCCTTTGCCTCGCCGTGCTGGCGCCGCTGGTGGTGCTCGTCGGTGCTTCAAACACCTTCGCGGCCGACAAAAAGCCAACCTCGCTCAAGCCGGCCGACCTGACTTGCGAGTACCTGGCGAACCCGCTCGGGCTGGACGTGGCGCGCCCCGGCTTGAGTTGGAAGCTGCGCCCCACCGATCCGCGCGCCCGCGGCCAGCGGCAGCGCGCGTACCACGTCGTCGTGGCGAGCACGCCGGACAAACTGCTGCCGCGCGTCGCCGATTTGTGGGATTCGGGCCGGGTCAAATCGGACCAGTCGCAAAACGTGCTTTACGCCGGCAAAGCGCTCCGCCCCGGCCAGCGCTGCTGGTGGCGCGTCTCGGTCGAGGACGAGAACGGGCGGTCTTCCGGCTGGAGCGAGACGGCGCGCTGGACGGTCGGACCGATGGCGAACACCGATTGGACGGCGAAGTGGATTGGCACGGACCAGCAGTTCACGCGCAAGCCGGGCAATCCGCCGCCGGACAACACGATGCCGGACCCGTGGCTGCGAAAAGTTTTCACCCTCGACGCCGCGCCGGCGCAGGCACTGATCTACGTCGCGTCGGTCGGCTACCACGAAGTCTGGGTCAACGGGCGGAAGGTCAGCGACGACGTCTTGATGCCCGCGGTCACGGACCACACCAAGCGGGCGCGCTACATGACTTACGACCTCGCGCCGTTCCTGCGCGCCGGCCCGAACGTGATTGGACTCTGGCTCGGCACGTCGTGGTCGATTTTTCCGCCGTACCGGACGCCGGACAAGCCGGCCAGCCCCATCGTGATCGCCCAAGCGGACTTGGTATTCGCGGATGGCAAGAGCCAGCGCATCGCGACCGACGAATCGTGGAAGTGGCATCCCAGCCCGAACACCACCATCGGCGTCTGGGACTTCATGCATTTCGGCGGCGAGCGCTACGATGCCCGCCAGGAAGTGCCGAACTGGTGCGAGGCGAGCCTCGATGATTCCACTTGGCAGCCGGTGAAGGTCTTCACGCCGCAACTCGCCTTGAGTGCCCAGAAGGTTCAGCCCAACCGCGCGGTGCTCGAACTCAAGCCAGTCGCCATTGCCGAACCCAAGCCCGGCGTGTACCGGTTGGACTTCGGCCGCGTCTTCACCGGTTTTCTGGAAGCGAACGTGGCCGGGCAACCAGGCGACCCGATCGAGTTTCAATGGTCCGAGCGCGAAGACCAGCCGATGACGCATCGGCTGCACAGTTTTTACGTCGTCGGCCCGGCCGGCAAAGGCATGTTCCGCGACCGGTTCAACTACGGCGTCGGCCGCTGGATTCAGGTCACCGGCCTGCGCCAGAAGCCGTCGTTGGACGACTTCCGCGGCTGGTTGGTGCGGACCGATTATCAGCGCACGACGCACTTCGAGTGCGCGAACCCGCTGTTGAACCGCATCTACGAAACGGTGCTCTGGACGCTGGAAAACCTGACCGTCGGCGGCTACGTGGTGGATTGCGCGCAACGCGAGCGCATGGGCTACGGCGGCGACGGCCACGCCACGATCGAGACCGCGCTGGACAACTACAATGTGGCCGCGATGTACCGGAAATGGTCGGAGGACTGGCGCGACGTGCAAGGCAGGGCGTCGGCGTGGGGCGTGGGCAAAAAGGAAGGCGAGGTGGGCAGCGGCAAACAGATCGAGACGGGCAACCTGCCTTACACCGCGCCGACGTATTGGGGCGGTGGCGGGCCGGCCTGGAGCGGCTTTTGCGTCACGTTGCCGTGGGAGCTTTATCGCCGCACCGGCGACCGGCGCGTGCTCGCGGAGAACATTGCCACCATCGAGCGCTGGCTGGCGTTCGTGGAAACCAAGCAGCGGGACAACTTGCTCCGGCGTTACGGCGGCGAGTGGGATTTCCTCGGTGACTGGCTCTGGCCCGGCGCCGACGGCGTGAATGGCGACACCCGCGAGACGCTGTTCTTCAACAATTGCTACTGGGTGTACAACCTCCGGACCGCGGCGCGCATCGCCGATGCGTTGGATCGGAAGGCGCAGGCCAAGGCCTGGCGCGAACGCGCGGACCAGGTTTCGGCCGCGATTCACAAGGAGTTTTGGAATGCGGCCGAGCACAGCTACGTGAACGGCTTCGAGGCGTACTTGTCCGCAGCGCTGCTCGCGGGCGTGGTGCCGGCGGATCAGCGGGCCGCGGTCTGGAAGCGGCTCGAAGACGAAATCCGCGTGGTGCGCAAAGGTCATTTCTGGGGCGGCATCACCGGCGGGTATTTCATCATCAAAAACCTGGTTGAAGCCGACCGCAACGACCTCATGTACGAGATGGCCAGCCAGGAAGACTATCCCGGCTGGGGCAACTTGCTTAGAGCATTTCCATCAATCATGTAGCGTAACCGGCGTGTAAAAAGAACCCCTGGCAGTCGGTCGGGGTCACGGCGGTGAAGGCGGCGCCGGCGGCCTTGAGCAGTTGGCGGGCATTCCGGGGTTCT
>JAKCAB010000501.1 GCA_021839785.1 bacterium
GAGGGCTTCGATGGAGTCGAACTCCGGTTTCATCACGAGCCGGGGAGGCTAATGCCAATCCCCGGCAATGCTAGTCTCAAATCTCAAATCTCAATTCCCAAATCGAAGCCGGATTGGCCTGCTCAAACCTCTTCCGTGCGAGCTCCGCCCGGTCAGACGCGCTCGAGTGGTTCCGGCTGGGACCGCCCCGCACCTGAGCCTGGACGTTCCAAGGATGGCTGGCAGCGGAGAGAAGATCGGCTATCGTTCGGCCGATGCGCACACGCGCCCGCAAGGTCCAGACCGAGCACACGCCGCAAACACTCGCCGGCCGGGTGCGACGACACGGCGGGCTCGCCTTGCTGGAGACTTGTCCCGGCGAAGGTGCCGGCGGTCGGTATTCCTTCCTTGCGGTTGCCCCGTTTCTGGCCTTCCGCTCGACTGGGGCACGCTGCGAAATCCAGACCGGCGACGCCGGTCAGTTGCTCTTCGGCAATCCGTGGCGGGTCATGGATGCGTTGCTGGCGCGGTACGATCTGCCGGCGGAAGCGGACGTGCCGTTTCCGACCGGCGCCTGCATCGGCTACTGGGGTTACGAACTGCGGCAATTCGTCGAGCCGAAGCTGCGGCCGCATCCCGTGGCGGACCTGCCGCTGCCGGATTGCTGGCTGGGGTTTTATGACAGCCTGGTGGTGTTCGACCACGAGGCCGGCGGCGCATGGATCGTCGCGACCGGCCTGCAGCCGGACGGCTCCCGTTCGGCCGCCAAGGCCCTGGCGAGCGAGGACTTTTGGCGGCAGCAACTCGAGTCGGAGCCGGTCACGGACAGGCTGATGCCGCGGGTGCCCACAACTTGTGTGCCGGAATTGAGCCGGGAAGATTATCTGCGCTGCGTGGTGCGAGCCCAGGCCTACATCCGCCAAGGCGACATCTACCAGGCCAACCTCGCTCAGCGTTGGGAAGTGCGGGGTCGCGTGGACGCCTGGGCCTTGTACCGCCGGCTCGCCGCCGCTTCGCCTGCACCTTACGCCGCGTGCCTCGAAGATGCGGACTTCGGCGTGGTCTCCGCCTCGCCCGAGCTCTTCCTGCGCGGCGATGGCCTGCATGTTGAGACGCGCCCGATCAAAGGCACCCGCCCGCGTGGGACGGACGCCTTCGCGGACGCGGCGCTGGCGGCGGAATTGCGCGCCAGCGCCAAGGAACAGGCCGAACTGACCATGATCACCGACCTGCTCCGCAACGACCTGGGCCGGGTCTGCTCATTCGGTTCGGTGCGGGTGCCGGAGCTGGCGCGCCTGGAGGCCTATGCGCAGGTCCAACATTTGGTGGCCACCGTCGAAGGCCGTTTGCGCGGTGACGTCACGCACTTGCAGGCGCTGGAGAAATGTTTTCCTGGCGGCAGCGTCACCGGCGCCCCGAAGTTCCGGGCCATGCAGATCATCGACGAACTGGAGCCGTTCGGGCGCGGGCCGTACACCGGTGCTTTGGGCTACCTCGGGTTCAACCGGCAAAGCCAGTTGAGCATCATCATCCGCTCGGCGTTTTGCGCGGGGGACGCGGCCTGGTTCTACACGGGATCGGGCATCGTGGCGGATTCCGACCCCGCGGCCGAGTATGCGGAGACCCTCGCCAAAGCGGGCGGCCTCCTTGAAGTGCTTGACAGCACGGCCAGCTCTCAAGCCTCTTTGGCTTCCGTTGACGCGGGCCGGCTGGCGGCTTAGCGAAGCATCATGGTTGTCTATCTCAACGGCGAATTCGTTCCGGAAGATCAGGCGCGGGTCTCGGTCTTCGACCGGGCGTTTCTTTACGGCGACAGCGTGTTCGAAACGATGCGCATCTGCCACCGGCGCGTGTTTCGTTGGCACCAGCACCTCGAGCGCTTCGTGCGAGGTTTGGAACTGTTGCGCCTGCGCTGCCCGGTTCCGCTGCCCCAACTCCGCGAAGCCGTCCGCAAACTGATTGAGCAAAATCAGGTCGGGGACGCGCTGTTGCGACTGACGCTTTCGCGCGGAGTCGGGCCGCGCGGCTACTCTCCCGCGGGGGCGGATTCGCCTCTGCTCGTCATGGCCGTGTACCCGTCCCCGCCGATCGACCCGGCCAGGCCCGCCCGCTGGCGCATGATCACTTCTGCGATGCGCCTGGCCCCGGCAGACCCGCTGGCTTCGCACAAGACCGGCAGCAAACTGCTCCAAGTGCTGGCCCGCATGGAGGCGGAAGCGGCGCAGGCGGACGAGGCCTTGCTGGTGAACACCAACGGCGAAGTGGCCGAAGGCGCCGGCGCCAACCTCTTTTGGACGCGGGGCCCGATCGTTTACACCTCGCCCACCGCGGTGGGGGTGCTCCCCGGGATTACCCGCGCCGTCATCCTCGAAATCTGCGCCAGCCAGAACATTGTCGTGAAGAAGCGGCTCACCAAGGTCGAGGTGCTCCAGACCTCGGACGCGTTGTTTCTCACCAACAGCGTCGAAGGGATCATCGATGTGGTTTCGTTGGACGGCCATGTCTTCCCCGGCAGCCCGATGGTGGAGCGGCTGCGGGATGCATTCCACGAAGTGTTCCGAAAAGAGTGCGGGGCGCCGGCGAATGCCGCCGCGTGCGCGAAGACTCCGGCAGCGACGGCGTGAACTCGGCGCGTGACCCCGGCGATTGCCAATTGCGCGTGTCCGTCCTATTTTCGAGACCACTTGGAACAGTCATTTTATGAAAAACTTGATTCTCCTTTCGACAGCTATTGGGGCGGCCCTCCTGGCCGTGGGCTGCGGGCCTTCGGGCAAGGAATCCACCCCGCCGGCGTCGGCCGATACCAACGCGGCCGCCAAACCGACCGAGACAAAGCCGGCCGGAGCCACGTCGGAAACCACCAGCAATCCCACGCCCGCCGCTGAGGTCAAAGCGGTCGTAACTGGGGCGACTGCCAGCGCGCCGGAGTCGGTCAAACCGGTGGCCGAGCAAGCCGCCCAAGCCGCTACCAACCCGGCCGCCGTCACTGACAGCGTCAAAGCGGCCGCGGGCCAGGCGGCGCCAGCCGCCGGCGACGCCGCCAGCCAGTTCCTTTCGCTGGCCCAGAGTCAGCCGGACAAGGTGCTCGCGTCCATCGGTGAGGATTTGGCGCCGAAGCTGAAGTCGCTGGCCAACTCGCTCGCGGGGCAACCGGCGGCGAAGTCGCAGGTGGATTCCACGCTGAAATCGCTGGTGAGCGGAGACAGCGCCGCCACTATCGAGGCGGTGACCACCCTGGCCCAGGCCAAGCTCACGCCGGAGCAAACGGACCTGGCCAAGCAGGCGCGCGATCTCGCCGCGGCTTACGTGGTCCAAAAGGACTTTGCCTCCCTGGAAGGCGTGCAAGGCGAGGTCGCCACGGTGGTCAGTTCCTTGCGCAAAGGCGAGGTCAGCACCGCGTTGCCCGCGCTGTCCGGCATCGCCTCCAAGGCAAAGTTGACTCCCGCTCAGAAGAATCTCGTCAGCGCGATTGCGGAGAAGTATGCGCCCGCCGGGCTGAAGCAGACGGGCGACGCCCTCCAGCAAGGGCTGAAGAGCATCCCCGACCTCGGCAAGTAAGGGCGCGATCTGGACACCTCAGCGCCACCCCCGTTGCGGGCCTTGAAGGCGCGCGCCCAGCTTTTGGAGCCCCTCCTCAAACTGGGGAAAAGCGGGGTGTCCGCCGGATTCCTGGCGGCGCTCGATCAGGCGCTCAACGGCCACGAACTGGTCAAGATTCGCTTCGACGAGTTCAAGGAACAAAAGAAGGTGCTGGCGCCGCAGATTGCGGAACGGACGGGAAGCCAGCTTGTGATGCGCGTCGGTCACGTGGCGGTTTTCTATCGCGCGCGGCCGGCGGCGGCGGCCTGAGCGCGCGCAGCATCCCGCGGGGCCGGGCCTGCCGGAGAATCAAAGGAACGCGAGCGCGCCCGTCGCCGCCGCCAACAGCCAGATCGCCAGCACCGCGGTGGGCTTGCTCAAGCCACGCCGCACCAGACGGTGGGAGAGGTGATTGTTGTCGCCGACATAAACGGGTTGACCCAGCCGCCAGCGAAGCAGCACCACCCAAACCAGATCGCCGAGCGGCACGGCGAGAATCAGCAGCGGATTCAAAACGGCGAGCTTCGTCGGGTGATCGTCCGAGTAGAAATGAGGCAGGATGGCCAGCACCGCCAGGAGGTACCCGACCAGATGGCTCCCCGCGTCGCCAAGGAAGGCCGACGCCCGCGGGAAATTGTAGGGCAAAAAGCCCACCAGCGCCGCCGCCGCCAGCAAGGCGAAGGACGCCACCAGGTATTGGCCCGCAATGGCCGCTTTGAGGCCGAAACAGAAGGCGCCGATCACGCCCAACCCGGCGCACAGGCCGTTCATGTTGTCCAGGAAGTTCAGGGCGTTGGTCACGGTGACGATCCACAGCGTCGTGACCAGCAGGCTGAAGGCGAAGCTCGGGACGAACAAAGTGACGCGCACGCCGCTGACCGCGACGCCCAGGGCGATCAACGCCTGGCCCGTGAACTTCCAACGGGCGCGCAACTCGTGCCGGTCATCCAACCAGCCCAGCACCACCATGCCTGCCGCTCCTGCGAACACCACCACCAACTGCGGCGCGCGGCGCGCGAAGCCGTGTCCGAACGCGCCCGCCGCGGGCAGGCTCAGCAAGTCCAGTTTCACGGCCAGCAGACCCAGCAACAGCGGCACCGCCAGCCCTGTGAACACCGCCAGCCCACCGGCGAGCGGGACGGGTTCGGTGTGGATTTTCCGATGGCCGGGATCGTCCACCAGACCGGTGCGCCGGCACCACGCCCGCCAAAGCGGCAGCGCCCCGGCCGTGGTCGCGAGACCTCCGAGCAGTACGAGCGCGTAAATGGTGAAAGGGAACGTCATGGCCGAAATAGCGTCGAAACCCGGGGACCGATGGCCGAAATGAAATCGGGTGCCGCACCCCGAAAGGAGTGACGATCTTCGATTACGGGGGACCGCGCCGGATTCTGCTGCTCCGGCCGCCTGTGACCCGTGAAAACCCATCTGGCGAGATCGGCCTTCAGCCTCGCCGGGCAACGCGGAAGTTCGGCGCGCGAATTCATTTCAGTGGGCGGCCGCCGCCCGCCCGGCCAACCCGTGACGCGCGGCCAGCCGCAGGTAGAGCCGGTGGAGTTCATCCACGAGGTGTTGGACGGAGAACTGTTCGCGCACCAACTCCCGGCCGCGCGCGCCCATGCGGGCGCCCCGTTCGCGTTCGCCGGCCAGCGTCAATAAGCGCTGTGCGAGTGTGGCGCGGTCGCCGGCCGGGACGAGAAAGCCGGTTTCGCCATCCAGGCAGACCTCGCGGGCACCGTCGCAATCGTAGGCGACTACGGGCTTGCCCGCGGCCAGAGCTTGAGGCAACGCGCGCGGCAGTCCTTCGCGGAACGACAGGTGCACCAGCGCGTCCATGACCCCGACGTGCCGGGACACTTCGGCGGGCGGCACGAGGCCGGCGAACACGATGTGTTTGGCCAGGCCTGTCCGCCGGGCAAGTTCCTCGAAACGCGTCCGCCATTCGCCGTCGCCGACGAGCAGGAACTTCATTTGCGGACATTGCCGGACCAAGCCGGGAGCCACAGCGAAGAGGTCATCGTGACCTTTTAGCTTGAACAGGCGCGCGATTTTTCCGACGACGAAATCGGTCGGTGCCAGGCCGAGGCGGGACCGCCAGGCGGGATCGTTCTGGGCCGTCAGGTAAGGCTCGAGCGGGAAGCCGCTGAGGATGCGGGTGTATTGTTCCCACCGGCCGATGCCCGCGGCGAGGTACTGGTCGGTCATGGCGTGGGCCACCACCACGAATTGCGTGGTCGCGCGGCCCGCCAATCGTTCGGCCGCGCGGAAGACCAGGTTGGCGGCCGGGCCCTGGAACGCCCCAAATGAAGGGCCGTGGACGGTGTGAACGATGATGGGCACGCCGGCCGCGCGAGCCGCCAGACGGCCCAAAATCCCCGCCTTGCCGCTATGGGTGTGGACGATG
>JAKCAB010000673.1 GCA_021839785.1 bacterium
GGACATGGGCGGGCAATCGCCGCTCTCCGTGGATTACACGGCGCGCCTGCCGGATCGCATCGTCGAGAGCGTGCGCCTCGCGAACGAGCGGCTCCAGCCGGCCCGCCTCAACGTCGCCCGCGGCCGGTGCGAGCACTTGTCCTTCATCCGCCGGTACTTCATGCGCGACGGCACGGTGGGTTGGAACCCCGGCAAGTTGAACCCGGACATCGTCCTGCCCGCCGGCCCCAGCGATCCCGAGGTTGGCATTCTTTACATCGAACGACCCGACGCCACCGGCCCCGCGCAGTCCATCGCGGCTTACGTGAATTTCGCCATGCACCCGGACACCTGTGGCGGCAGCCAGATCAGCGCGGACTGGCCGGGCGCGCTCGGGCGCGTGCTGGCGGCTTACCACGGCGCCCAGCACGTGACGCTGGTGGGCAACGGCACCTGCGGAAATCTCAATCACGTGGACGTCGGCTGGCGTTGGCCTCAAGGCACCGCCAGCGAACAACGCCGCATCGCCACGATCCTGGGCGCCGCGGTGTTTCAGGCCTACAAGGACCTCCGGCCGTTGACGGCCGGCCCGCTGCGCGCGAAGAGCGAACTCGTCGAACTCGCGCTGCCGGAATTCACACCGGAGCAGTTGGCGGAAGCGAAGCAGGTGATCGCGGCCACCAAGGACGATCACGGCACGAACTTCATGAGGCTCGTGCGCGCGTACCGGGTGCTCGACGTGGCCGCGCGCGAGGGCAAGCCGCTGCGCGTGGAGGTGCAGGTCATCGCGTTGGGGCGCGAGGTTGCCTGGGTGGGGCTGCCGGGCGAGGTGTTCGTCGAGCTGGGTCTGGCGATCAAGAAGCGCTCGCCGTTCCCGCACACCTTCGTCGTCGAACTCGCCAACGAGAACATCGGCTACGTCCCCGACCGCCAAAGTTACGCCGAGGGCAACTACGAGCCGGAAAGCGCCCGATGCGCGGCGGGTTCGGGCGAACGGCTGGTGGACGCGGCCGGGCGGTTGCTCGATGAGTTGCGCAGAGAAGATGCCGGCGCTGCGATCAAAGCCGGCGAGGGCACGCGAACTGGTTTGGTAGAATGAACACTGAATGCATTGCCATGAAAACTGACACCCTCACGCGCCGCGAGTTCCTGCTCGCCGCCACGGCCGCGCTGGCGGCGGGCTGCGCCGGGACGACGCCAGTCGAAGCCGGATTCCAGCTCGGCTGTTACACGCGGCCGTTCGATGCCTTCGATTACCGCACCGCGCTGGATGCCATCGCCGAAGCCGGGTACCGGCATTGCGGCATTATGACCGCGAAAGGCAAATCGTGGGTCATCATCACGGCCGACACCGCGCCCGAGGAGGCCGCCCAAGTCGGCGCGGAGGTCAGGCAGCGCGGTCTGCGGTGCGCTTCCGTGTACGGCGATTACCCGCCTTCGGCCGACATCGCGGCGAACGTGAAGGCGCTCCAGCGGCTCATCGAACACTGTGCGGCGTGCGGTTCGCCGGACCTGTTGCTGGGCGGTGTCGGCGACGCAAAGTTGCACGACGCTTACTACCGCGCGATCCGCGAGGTCTGCGATTTCGCGGCGGCCAAGGGCGTGCGGCTCACGATCAAGCCGCACGGCGGCCAGATTGCCACCGGCCCGCAATGCCGGCAGGCCATCGAGTGGGTCGGGCACCGCAACTTCCGGCTCTGGTACGATCCGGGAAACATCTTCTATTACTCCGACGGCGCGCGAAATCCGGTCGAGGACGCCGCCACCGTGGACGGCCTGGTGGTGGGCATGAGCGCGAAGGATTTTCTACCGCCGAAAGAGGTGATGGTCACGCCCGGCACGGGGAGGGTCGATTTTCCAGCGGTGTTCGCCCGCCTGCGACAAGGTGGATTCACGACCGGCCCCGTGCTGGTGGAGACGCTGGCCAAAGGCGACCGCAAGCAGTTGATTGCCGAGGCGAAGAAGGCGCGCGAGTTCCTGACCGGCATGGCCGGCGTTCGGGCGTGAGCCGCGCGCGTCCGGTCAGTTGAGGATCTCCTGGCGGTCCTTGATCGCGGCGAGCGCTTCGGTGGCCTTTTGTTCCAACAGTTGGTTGTCAAAGGCGCGGATGGCCGCCAGGAAATCGTGCGCCGAGAGCAACCGCGGGAGCACCACATAGTCCGCGCCGGCGCCGCGCAAGCTCCGTTCCTCGTCGAGCGTTTCCGCCACGGCCACGATCCGGGCCTGCGGGTTCAGGGCGCGAACGTGTTTGATCAGGTTCACGGTGCTGGTGCCGCGCAGGACCGAGTTGGTGAGCGAGCACAAGATGAGTTTTGCTCGGGCCACGCCCGCGCGCTCCAACGAGTCCCGCCGGCCGAGATCGCCGTAAAGCGCCCGCACGCCACGCCCGCGGAGGTTTTGGAGCGCCACCGGGTTGAAATCGACCACGGTCACGCGGTGAAGAGTGCTCGGGGCGGCACGTTCGATCTCGGCCACCAGCGAACTCGCCACGTGGTAAAAGCCCAGCAGGTAGATGTCCGTCGCGTCGCCGTCGGCGGGCTGGCGCTCCTTCTCCGGCCCTTCGTGGAGGCCGAAGCGCCGCAGTGTGGGCCAAGCCAAGCGATGGAGTTGATCGGAGTAAGTGATCGCATAACTGGAGATCAGCCCGAGGACAATGAACGAGTACAGGATCGACCCGGCCAGTTCGGGGCCTACATGCCCAAGCGGTTCGCCCAGCACCACCAGCATCAGACCCAGTTCGCTGACTTGCGCGAGGTTGACGCTGGCAATGAAGCCCGCGCGGCTGCCGCCACCCGTCGCGTACACCGGCACGAAGACGGTGGCGAAGCGGGTCATGACCACCACCACGGCCATGAGCAGCACGGTCCCGAGCAAGGCGAGTTTCGGCCACGGAATGCCGAAACCCAGCACCACAAAGAACAAGATCAGGAAGAAGTCACGGAGGCTGGCGACCCTGGCCTCGATGTCCATCGCGTACGGGAACGTGGAGATGGCCATGCCGGCAAGCAAGGCGCCGAGTTCGCGCGACAGGCCCAGGCCGTCGGCGCCGGCCGCCATCACCAGGCACCAGGCCAGCGAGCCGAGCGTCACCAATTCCGGGCGCACCGCGATGACGCGAAACACCCACGGCAACACGTACCGGCTGGCGGCCAGGGCCACCGCACCGAGGAAGATGATCTTGGCCAGCGTGGCGGCCAGCAACGGCAGGCGTGGGTCGAGAAACGTCGGCTGGAGGCCCACAAACAGGATGGCCGCGAGATCCTGCAACACCAGCACGCCTACCGTGATTTCGCCGGCCAGCGTGCCCAACTCATGCTTTTCCTGCATGAGCTTCATCGTGATGACCGTGCTGCTTTGGGCCGCGATGAAGCCGAGATACAAGGCGTCCAGCCGGCCGCCTCCCAGGCGATAACCCAGCAGCCAGAACAGAGCCACCCCCAGCAACGAGCCGCCCACGACTTGCGTCACACCGGTCACCGTCACCGCGCGGCCGAGGCTGCGCAGGCGCTTCAGGTCCAGTTCGAGACCGACCAAAAACAGCAGCAGCACCAAGCCGATTTCAGAGATCGCCTGGACGTTCGCCGCGTTGCCCAACAAATCGAGCACCTGCGGGCCAATGACGAAGCCCGCGACCAGGTAGCCGACGATCAACGGCTGGCGCAACCATTGCGCCGCGCCGCCCGCCAGCCAGCCGGCGCCGATGCAGATCGCGAGGTCAACGACGGGATGGCGGCCCATAGGGTTCCCAAAGCACGCCGGAGGCTGTCAGGGACCGCGGGCCGCGGGCAAGCCTTGGATTGGGCAGGAAACGCCTGCCTCGCCACGGCCGCCACGGAAACACCGAGATCGAATTGGGGACTCAGGAATTCAAGTATTCGGGAGGCGAGGAACCACGGTCTTTGCTTCCGGTCTTCCTGGCTTCACCCTCCGAGCCTCGGCGTCTAGGCGGTTGGATTGCTGGGCTCGACGGGAGCCTCGCCCTCCCGGCGCGCCGGCTTGCAGCCGGCTTGGCGTCCCGAACAAACCCGCGACGGGTGCCGCATCGGCGCAGGCAGCGCGACACGTCGTAAGCCGCTTGGGAAAGCGGCGCGCCGGCTTGGGATTGCGACTCAACCTTTCTGCGCCGCCTTCGCCCAGGTGTCTTTGAGCGTGATGGTGCGGTTGAAGACGAGCCTGGGCTTGCCAGACGCGCCGGCGGTGAGGGTGTCCGGATCGAGCGCGAAATAGCCCAGGCGCTCGAACTGGTAGCGCAATTCCGGCCGGGCTTCGGCGACCGCGGGCTCGCACTTGGCGGAGATCACTTCCAGCGAATGCGGATTCAGATGCGCCTTGAAATCGCCGCCCGCATCCGGCTCCGGCACGGTGAAGAGCCGGTCGTACAGGCGCACCTCGGCGTCGATTGCGTGGGCCGCGCTCACCCAGTGAATGGTGCCTTTGACCTTGCGGCCCGCGGTCGGTCCGCCGGCCTTGCTGCCCAGGTCGGCGGTGCAGCGCAATTCGGTGACATTGCCTGCGGCATCCTTGACCACCTCGTCGCACTTGACGATGTAAGCGTATTTGAGCCGCACCTCGCCCCCAGGTCGCAGGCGGAAATACTTCGGCGGCGGCGTTTCCATGAAATCGTCGCGCTCGATGAACACCTCCCGGCTGAACGGCACCGGGCGGGTGCCGGCGGCGGGGTCTTCCGGGTTGTTGCCGGCTTCGAGCTGCTCGACCTGGCCTTCCGGGTAGTTGGTGATGACCAGCTTGATCGGGCGCAGCACGGCCAGGCGGCGGAGGGCGCGGGCGTTGAGGTCGTCGCGGATGGCCTTTTCCAAAACGGCAACGTCGGTCAGCGCGTTGTATTTCGTGATGCCGATGTTGTAGGCGAAATCCCGCAAGGCCTGTGGTGTGACGCCCCGGCGGCGCAGACCGGAAATGGTCGGCATCCGCGGGTCGTCCCAGCCGCTGACGAGCCGCTCGTTCACGAGTTGCATGAGCTTGCGCTTGCTCATGATGGTGTACCCCAAGCTGAGGCGGGCGAATTCGAACTGATGCGGCAACGGGCGCGGCAGGTCGAGGTTCTCCAGGATCCAGTCGTACAGCGGCCGGTGCACCTCGAATTCGAGGGTGCAGATCGAGTGTGTAATGCCTTCGATGTAATCACTCAGGCAGTGCGCAAAATCGTACATCGGGTAGATACACCACTTGTCGCCGGTATGGTGATGCTCGCTGTGGCGGATGCGGTAGAGCACCGGGTCGCGCATCCAGATGTTTGGCGAGGCCATGTCGATCTTCGCGCGCAACACCCGCGTGCCGTCCGGAAACTCGCCGGCTTTCATGCGCTCGAAGAGGTCCACGTTTTCGGCGATCGAGCGCGGGCGAAACGGGCTGTCCTGACCCGGCCGGTCCGGCGAGCCGCGGTACTTGTCCGTGTCTTCGGGCGAGAGATCGCAGACGTAGGCCAGCCCTTTGCGCGTGAGCTGGAGCGCGTACTCGTAGAGTTGGTCGAAATAATCGGAGGCGTAAAAGGGTTCCAGCGCCGGGCCGGTCGAGGCCGCTTTCTCGGAGGACGACACGACCGGGTCGAGACAAAAGTCCGGCTTGCCCGCGTTCGTCACCGTTTCGGCGGTCCTGCCTTTCGGCTTCAGGCCCAGGCAATGGTCGGCCCAGCCTTCGATCAGCCAGCGCACGTCGGCGGTGATGGAATCGACGTACTCGACGTCTTCCTTGGTCGGGTTGGTGTCGTCCATCCGCAGGTTGCAGGTGCCGCCGAACTCGCGGGCAATGCCGAAGTTCAGGCAAATGCTCTTGGCGTGGCCGATGTGGAGATAGCCGTTCGGCTCCGGCGGGAACCGGGTGTGGATTTTGGTGTGCCGGCCATTCGCCAGGTCCGCGGCGACGATGTCGCGGATGAAATCGGATGGAGCGGCGGCGGGCACGGTCTCGCTATTCATGCGCGGTGTTTCTAGCG
>JAKCAB010000180.1 GCA_021839785.1 bacterium
TGGCCCGCGAGAACGCCTGGTTCACTTACTACTACTGGCTCGACGATGCCGTGGCGCCCGACTTCGCGCGCTGCGTGGACATCCACCGCAAACCCGGCTACGACCCGGTCGAGTTGTTCACCGACCCGGCGCTGTCGCCGCTCGCGCTCAAGGCGAAGATCGCGTGGCGCCTGCTCCAAAAGCGGCTCGGCTTCCGGATGCTCATGGACGTGGTACCGCTCGATGCCACGCTCGTGAAAGGCTCGCACGGCGGCCGGCCGGCAAACGAAGCCGATTGGCCGGTGATGATGACTGACCCACCGGAGGCGTTGCCCGCGGGACGGGTCGAGTCCACTGAGGTCTATTGGGCGCTGCGGAGGTTGGTGACCGGCGCGGCAAGTCGGCAGTAACTGGCTTCGTTCATTGGCCTTTGGCCAGCCAACTCAGACGTGAGCGACCGGTGTCCGCGGATGCGCTCATGACCGGCCTTCTCGGGTTCAGATCTTCAAGGTGCTCCGGAGCCCACGCGCCGGGCGGCGGTTCGCTCGACGCACTGGTTCGCCGGGTTCCCCATCAGCGATACACGTCCCCACGGTGCCGAATGCGCTGAACCAACACCAAGAGCCCCCGGTCCTCGATCGTGTACACCCCCCGGTAGTTGCCCACGCGAATCCGGTACGTGTGCTCAGAGCCGACCAACTTTTTCACGTGCGGTGGTCTTGGCTCAGCCCCCAACGCCTCAATTGCCGCGATAACCCGCGCCAACACCAGCCGATCCAGCCGCCGCAGGTCGCGCGCCGCAGGCCAGGTGAACTCAAGCCGGTAGGAGGCCATCCGCTTTCAGCCGCTGCTTAACTTCCTCCAACGATACCCGAGGCTCGTGTCGTCGTTCGGCGATCACGGCCAGATCCTGTAGATCCTCCATCAAGGCGTCATATTCCTGAAGCGGGAGGACCACCGCGACCTTCTCGCCGCGGCTATCCGTCAAGAACTGGATGGCTGCACTCATGACCCCGATGGTAGCCGAACCCTGCGAGATGTCGAAGCCTTCTGGCGAACGCCAGAGATGAGCGACCGCCACCGAAAACAACGGTGGAGCCTACGCGGCGCTCTCGCCGCTCGTGGTGAAGGCCAAGACCGCGTGGCGCCTGCGCCAAAAGCGACTCGGCTTCCGGATGCTCATGAACGTGGTGCCGCTGGACGCCACGCGGGTGAAAGGCTCGCACGGCTGCCGGCCGGCGAGCGAAGCCGACTGGCCGGTGTTGATGGCTGACTCAGCGGAAGCGCTGCCGGCGGGACCCGTCGAGTCCACCGAGGTCTATTGGGCGCTGCGAAGGTTGGTGACCGGTGCCGCGGGCCAGCCGTAGCCAACTGCCTTCATCGTTCTTCCACCCGCGATGGGCGCCGACGTGAATCGGCGCCACCTGGGAATCTGCGACGCTTCTACTGCAGCACTGCGCGGTAGAACCGGACCGGGGAGTCGGTCGCGGCTGGGGCGGTCAACGTGATCGTGTCATTCGTGCTGACGCAGTCGGTCAACGGCACCCAGTCCACCAGATTGCTCGAACTCTGGAGAGTGTAACGACTGCCGGCGGCCCCGGTCAGCGTGACCTCCACCGAACCGTCCGGCGAGGCCACCGGTTTCCCCAACTTGGGCGGTTCGGCTGGCCACCCTTTCTTGACCCGACGACCCCAATACTCCACCACGTAAAGATTGCCGGCGGTGTCCACAGCTATCCCGTAAGGGCCGTTGAACCGCGCAGCACTCCCAGTGCCGTCTGTACTGCCCGGCGTTTCTGCCAATCCTGCGAGGGTGGTCACCACACCGTCTGGCGTGATCTTTCGAATCGTGTTGCCAATGAACTCGGCCACATAGACGTTGCCGGCACTGTCCACCGCCACACCGGTCGGATGGTTAAGCCGCGCGTCGTTTCCGGTGGCATCCACGTTGCCGGATTCAGGTGCCTGTCCCGCGACGGTGTTCACCACCCCTTCGGGTGTGATCTTCCGAATCGTGTGGTTGGCGTAATCCGCGACATAGACATCGCCAGCCCCGTCCACCGCCACGCCGTTCGGTCGATGGAACCGCGCTGCGCTCCCAGCCCCGTCCTCACTTCCGGGCGCCGGAACATAGCCGTTCGCCCGACCTGCGAGGGTGGTCACCACCGCGTCAGGGGAAATCTTGCGGATCGTATTGTTGTTGCTGTCCGCCACATAAACGCTCCCATCGGCGTCCACGGCCACGCCCGTGGCAAACCAGAACAGGGCCTCGCTTCCGGCCCCGTCCGCGCTGCCAAACTCGCCCACCTGTCCGGCGAACGTGCCGACCTCCCCACCGGCGGTGATTTTCCGGATCGTCTCGTTCCCGTTGTCGGTCACGTACAGATTTCCGGCAGCGTCCACCGCTACCGTCCACGGCTGGTTGAACCGCGCGTCGCTCCCGGTCCCGTCCGCACTGCCGAGGACTCCCGGCGATCCCGCCAACGTGCTTACCACTCCAGCCGGTGAGATCTTCCGGATCGTGTTGTTGTAGGTGTCCGCCACATAGATCGTGCCGGCGGTGTCCACCGCGATACCGTGAGGTCCGCTGAATCTGGCCTCGCTGCCTGGTCCGTCCGCGCTGCCAGCTTCTCCGCCTCCGGCCAGGGTGATGAAGGTGTAAGGAGTGTAGTTCGTTTGGGCCTGCGCCACCATTGCCAGACCCGCCGCCAAACAGAGACAAAAGCCTGCTTTCATGTACGGTTCCTTGGGTTCGAGTCGATATCGGTCTCGTAAATATCCTAAGCAGGTGCAATGCCAGATCAGCACGCGCCAACCTTCGGCGGCTGTGGTGGGCGTGCGAACGTTTTGGAGTGCGGCGGTCCTCCGCCGCTTTCGGCTGTGCACCGCCCCAGCGCCAGAGGGCTGGCGCAATCCAAGACGCTTCCGCGTGAGCCCGCGCTATTGCGCTGCCGTGATCGGCCGAATCTTGATATTCCGGAACGAGACCTGGCCGTGGTCGCCTTGGAGGGAGAGGTAGCCGGTGTTGGACTTGGCGAAGCCGGGCATCCGCACGAATTTGCTCTTCGCCACGCGGGCGTTGAAGTCCTCACTCCCCAGCACGTAGTCGAAGTATTTCACGCCGTTGATTTCGTGTTCGCACTTCTCCGGGCTGATGAGCAGGCGGATGTGGTTCCACTGGCTGACCGGCTAGGTGGCGTCGAGCGGCTTCCCGGTCCGGGGATCGTCCGGCGGCTGGTAAAGGCCATACAGCCAGCCGCAACGAATCTCGTCGGCGGCTTTCACGTTGTCCTCGAGCTGGAACTCGGGTCCGGTCGCCCACGCAGCGCCGCCCTGGTCGGTGATGTGGTACATGATGCCGCTGTTGCCTGCTTCGGAGATGTTGTAGTCGAGTTGGAGCTCGAACCAGCCGAACGGCGCCGTTGTGACGAGATGCGTCTGCGGTGAGTTGTCTTTCCAAGCCGACCTTCCAGTCGTTGTCAGTTGTTCGACGGATTTGCCGGCGAGTTCGGTCCGCAGGTCCGGCGTGTATTTGCCCTGCCGGCGCGAGGCTTTGAGGTTGGTGATGACGGCGTCGCGATTTTCGATTCGCCGCCTTCGCCACCGCGTGGTACTCGTTTCGCCGTGCGCAGGCGGAATTTCCAGGTCCATTGTTCAGCGAACCGGTCGGCGCTGACGGCTTTGGCGCTCGCCTGGGTGGTGCTCGGCGCCGGCTGTTCGCTCAAAAAGTACGCCGTGAATGAGGTGGGCAACGCGCTGGCCGGAAGCGGCTCCAGCTTTGCCAGCGACGACGATCCCGAACTGATCCGTGCCGCGGTGCCGTTCAGCCTCAAACTCATGGAGAGTCTGCTGGCCGAAAGCCCGAAGCACCGGGGGCTGCTCTTCGCTTCAGCCAGCGGCTTCACGCAATACGCATATGCTTTCGTGCAGATGGACGCGGACGAGATGGAGGACAAGGACCTCACGGCGGCGACGGTGATGCGCGAGCGCGCGAAGAAGCTTTACCTGCGGGCGCGGGACTATGGTCTGCGCGGTTTGGAAACCCGGCACCGGAACTTTGGCGCCCAACTTCGCACCAACGCCCCGGCGGCCGTAAAGACGATGCGCCGCGCGGACGTGCCGCTGCTTTACTGGACCGCGGTTTCGTGGGGCGCTGCGATTTCCCTTTCCAAGGATGACCCGGACCGCGTGGCCGAAGTGCCGCAGATGGAGGCGCTGATCGACCGTGCGCTCGCGCTGGACGAGAGCTGGGGCGAGGGCGCGATCCACAATTTCCTCATTACCTACGAGATGGCGCGGCAGGGAGTGCCGGGAGATGCGGCCGCGCGCGCCCGCCAGCATTTCGAGCGGGCGGTGGCGTTGTCGGGCGGCCACCTGGCCGCGCCGTTCGTGAGCTACGCCGAGGCGGTGTGCGTGCAGAAACAGGATTTGAAGCAATTCGACGAACTCCTGCAGCGCGCGCTGGCGGTGGATGTCAACGCGCAGCCCGACAACCGCCTGGTGAACCTCATCATGCAGCGGCGCGCCCGCTGGCTGGAGTCCAAGCGTGAAGACCTTTTCCTGATTACTGAACCTCCCCAGGCAAAATAGCGTCCAACTCCCCATGCGGAACCGAAGATTCCTTTCCCGACTGTGTGTCGTCTTAGTCGCCGCCCTCGCGCTGGTCACCGGCGCGCAGGCCGCCCAGCGGATCAAGCTGGCCACGCTGGCGCCGACCGGCAGTTCGTTTCATAAAAGTCTGCTCGCCCTGCGCGAGGCCTGGCGCAAGGCCTCGAACGGCACGCTCGATCTGGTCATCTACCCCGACGGCAAACTCGGCGGGGAATCCGACACGGTAAGCCTGATGAGCGTGGACGCGATCCAGGCCGCCATGCTCACCGCCGAGGGCTTGTCGGACATCGAACCGGGTGTGGCTGGCCTGCAAAGCCTGCCGATGGGGTTCCACAACTTCGCGGAAGTCGATTACGTGGGCGAGAAACTCCAGCCCATGCTCGAACAGCGCATGGAAAAGAAAGGTTTTGTCGTGCTGTTCTGGTCCGACGCGGGGTGGGTGCGGTTCTTTTCCACGAAGCCCGTCGCCTCCCCCGACGATCTCCGGAAACTCAAGCTCTTCACCTGGGCGGGCAGCGCCGAGGAAGTCAGCATCTACCGCACGGCGGGTTTCAATGCCGTTCCGCTCGAGACCGCGGACATCCTGCCGGGACTCCAGACCGGGTTGATCGAGGCCGCACCGCTGCCGCCGGTGTTCGCGCTCGCCACCCAGGTGGACACGCGGGCGCCGTACATGCTCGAGTTGAACTGGGCGCCGCTGGTGGGGGCGTGCGTCATCCGCAAAGACACTTGGGAACGCATCCCCGCCGCCACGCGCGCCGAGTTGCTGAAGTCCGCCGCGCTAGCCGGCAAGGAGATCAAGAAGAACGGCCGCAAAGAGGCCGACGAAGCCGTGGCCGCAATGGTAAAGCGCGGCCTCAAGGTGACGCACATGACCCCCGAATTGGAAGCGGAGTGGCGCGCCGCGGCGGAGAAGGCGTATCCGATGATCCGTGACAAGGTGGTTCCGGCCGACGTCTTCGACGAGACGCTGCGCCTCATCCACGAGTATCGCTCCGCCCACCCGGCCAAGTAGCCCCGCGCCAAGAGTACCACACAGCAGGACCCACGCTGGCGGCCAAGAATCGCCTTCTGCGCTGACCACGCCGTGCCTACACTCCGCCCCATGTCTGCGCCCGTCAAAGTCGCGGTGCTGGGCACCGGCTCGCTCGGCAAAGAGCACGCGCGCATTTACGCCGAACTCGCCGCCACCGGCACCGTCGAGTTCACCGGCGTGTACGACGTGCTCGCTGACCGCGCCCGGAAAATCGCCGACGCGCACCGCAGACGCGTCTTCACCAGCGTGGACGAAGCCGCCGCCGCCAGCGACGCACTCAGCATCGTCACGCCCACGATT
>JAKCAB010000848.1 GCA_021839785.1 bacterium
CCGAGGTTTTCCCAGTCGTTGACCTTGCCCGACTTGAGCTTGGGCACCACCAGTTGCCAGAGCAGTTCGCCGGTCTTTTCGTCGAAGCACATCAGAATGCTGCGGTCGCCGGTGTGGGCGGCCTCGCGCGGGAAGTCGTTGTTTGTGCCGACCAGCACATGGCCATTGGCGACGGTGGTGTTGCCGTAGCTCTGGGTTCCCAGCCGGGCCACCCACTTCACGTTCTTGGTACTCGCCAGATCCACGTCCTCGGTGCCCGGCTTCAACTTGCCCGGCTCGAAGCGGTCGGGCAGCTCCTTGGCGGGCGCGTACATGTTGCGGTTTACCGTGCGGCCCCACATCGGCCAATCGTCGGCGACGGTTACCACGGCACCGGCAAAGAACGTGGCGGACAGGAAAGGAAGAAGTTTCATCGCAATTGTCATCGGCAGCAAGTTAGGCAGGTTAAGAATTCGGCGTCACGCGGATGTTGTCGATGAAGACTCGCATGTCTTGGGGCGAGAATCCATAAAGTCCCGGCGAACCTTGTTGGTGAGCGGTCTTGTGCGGCACCTCGATGGTCCAGGCCGCGGGTTCCGGCTCGCCGCGTGGCCAAGCTTTGGCACGGACCACGCCCGTTCCGTCCGGGGCGACATCGACACGCGTTTTCAGGGTGTACCAGACGTTCGGCAACCAGCGGAAACGCGCGTCAGCTCGGAGGCGCTCCTGGTTTGAGCTGACCTCGAGCTGCTGGGAATTGCCCTTGAGCACGATCAGGTAGCGCTGGTTCACCAACCCCACTTCCGACATTTTGCGCCGGTTCCCTTCGCTACGCACGTCGGCTTGCACGGTGTAATTCTTCAGGGTCGGATCGCCGATGAAGGACATGGCGCGCTGGAAGAACCGGTTGTCCAGCGTCTTCGCCAACACCTTGCTGCCGTCCAGTTCGCGCACGTCGAACTTGAAACGCGCGCCCATCCAAGGCAGCGGCGGGTAGTCGAACTTCGTGGGCGGCTCGACTGAATTGGTCGTGACATTGCTCAGCGGGAAGCTCGCGAAGTCCTCCGCGAACGGCGGCTTGGGCAGCACGCGTCCGCGAATGTAGCCGTGCAAACCGTCGATCTCCGCCTCAAACGCGCCGCCCGAAGTCTTGGCGTCCGACGCCGCCACCAACTCGCCCGCAACGTTGAAGCTGGCATCCATCTTCGCCTTGACCAGGGCCGTCGGCGGAATGTAGGCGGACCACTTGACTTGCGTGACGTCCTGGATGTCACCCGCGGGCAAGCCTTTGGCGTCGAGCTTGCGAACCCGGAAATGAGCTTTCTCGCCGGGGTGCAACACCACCTCGGAGGGGATGATCTCCAGTTCCGCTGCCGGACCGGGCTGGGGCGCTGGCGGCTCCGCGGCTGGCTTCGGCAGGCCGGGGTTGTTGCCCGCCTTGCCGAAGCAATAGAGCTTGCTGACCGTCTGGACATAAACCTTCCCGTTGTAGGCCACCGGCGTGCCAAAGCAGCGCCCGTCGAGTGCGATGTGGCTCAGGATTTCACCCGCGTTGCCGGTGTCGCGAATGATGTAAAAGCCCCCCTTGGTCGCGGCGTCGCTCTCAGTGGTGCTGGCCGGACCTTGCGGGTCGTCAAGGATCGGAACGTAGATTTTGCCGTCGGCGTAAACCGGACACGAGTTGCGTTGCTCGATGCCAAGGGTCACGTGCCAGACCACCTTGCCGGTCTTGACGTCCACCGCGACCAGATCACCCTTTTCCTTGACCGTGTAAATGCGGTCTCCTACGAGGATCGGCGAGCTGGCCGAGCTGGAGATCTCGGGATTGGACCAAAGCTCCACCGCCGCCCGGTCCACGATGACTGGCCGCTTGTCGCCGGGTTTGGGTGCCACGTTCGGGATGCGCATGGCGACCATCTGTCCCGGCTCGTAGGGCGTGCCGTAAAGCGCAATCACGGTGGCGTTGTGATAAACGACCGCGGTGGCGTTGATGCCGGCCTTGGCCAGCGGCACGCTCCAGATCGGATCGCCGGTGCGGGCGTTCACGCACGCAATCGAGCCGTCACCGAGCGAAGCGATGAAGATCCGCCGCCCGCCCAGCCAGGTGAAATACGGCGAGGAAAACGAATTATCCATCGGCCGCCCGCCGGGCGTGGACGCCCAGACCAGTTCACCAGTGCGTTTGTCGAAGGCGTAAAACCGGTCGGACGCCGGGCCTTGCGCGCCCCAGTTGCTCATGATGCCGCGCGTAATGACCAGGTCGCCATCGACCGACGGCGTGGCGGTGCGGCCGTTGGGGAAGGTCAAGCGCCCCAACTCCTCCATCAAGGAATGGCTCCAGAGCGGCGTGCCGTCAGCGCTGAAAGCCGCGAGAATGCCCTGCGTGCCCTGCATATAAACGTTGCCCGTTTCCGGGTCGATGACCGGCGCCGAGGTCGCGTAACGCATGTAAATCGTGTCGCTGATGAAATCGGTGAAGCCATGCCGCCAAATCGGCTTCCCCGTCTCGGCGTCGAAGCAGGCCAGGACTTCCTTCAAATCCGGTCCGTCGCCTTCGTAGCCGAGGACGTACAGCCGGCCGTTGGCGATGACCGGCGTGGATTTTCCGCTCAAAGGGGCCACCCACAGTGCGTCGGCCGGCGACGCGATCTTGTCCGGCAGCCCGGTCTCGCGCGAGACGCCGGACTGCTCCGGACCGCGCCAGTCCAGCCACCCCTGCACGGCGGCCCGGGCTGGGGCCAGCCAGGCCAGCAGGGCCGCGACGGCCAGGGTGGATCGCAGCGCCCGCCCCCGCCACCGGTTGAAACCAAGGCCCGGCCGCACGCGGTCACGGGCCGGAGATTGTCGATCCGACTGTATGTTCATCACTATGGGGAGAGATTATTGACCAGGATTTCGGCTTTGCAAACCGGATGATACTTGTACGTAAGAAATCTTCTTTGCGCGGGTGCGGGTCGCCGCCTACCCTGCGCTTCGTGGTGAACCCAGACCAACAACGCTCCGGCCTGCGTCCCCGGCATTCCGGGCCGGCGACGCGCCGCCGCGACCACGGCCGCCGGCTGCCGCCTTTGTTGCGCCGGGCCTGGTTTAGCCCGGACCAGGCCTTCCGACGCCGCATCGCGCATCTGGGGCTGACACCGGACCAGTACACCGCCTTGCGCACGCTGGCGGAAGCCGGGCGCGGTGGCCTGAAGCAGCAGGCTCTGACCCGCCTGATGTCCAGCGATCCGAACACCATCACTTCGTTGCTGGAACGGATGGAGGCCGCGGTGCTGGTCCGGCGGGTTCCCGACGCTGCCGATCGACGGGTGCGGCGGGTGCAGTTGGCGCCGGCGGGCCGCCGTCGTTTTGCGCAGGCCCAGAAGCTCGCCCTCGAACTTCAAGCCGAAGTCCTCGCCGGCCTGGCGGCGAGCGAACGCGAACGCTTTCTGGAACGATTGGAAGTCGTGGCCGAGGCTTGTCGCCAGGCGGCGGAGCGACCGGCACCGAACGGGCGCCAGCACGGCGCCAACGGCGTTTCCCGCCACCCGCGGCCACCCGCGGCCACCCGCCTAGTCGCCGATTTGTTCGAGCGCCTGGAGTGCCTCGGTGGATTCCGCGTTGGCCGGATCGAGCTGGAGCGCGGCGCGAAAATGCGTGCGCGCGACAGCGTTTTGGCCGCTCAAGGCGAAGTACAACCCGCGCTGGTAAAGCAATTCCAGGGCGAGGTCGGGCGGGGCGTGGTCGCCCGCGAGTTGCGTCGCCTTGGCGATGAATTGCAGGGCGCGCGCCCGCGCAAGTTCGTCATCGCCGGCTTTGAGCAAAGCGGCGCCCAGAGTGAGGTTGGCCAGTACGTTTTCGGGATAGCGCCGCTGGGTCTGCTCGGCCTCGCGCAGCATCGCCTCCGGTTGATCGTTTTTCTCGAATGCCTTGGCGAGCAGGATGTGATTCCGCACGGTGTCGTTTTGCTGCAAGCGCTCTTCGCAGGCCTCCAGCATGGGGCCGAAGCGGCGCGTGTAGGCGAGGGCGAAGATGAGCGTCTCCCACGCGTTGTCGTTCGCCGGATCCAACCGCGTGGCGCGGCGCAGACTGGCTTCGCCGCCCGTGGCATCGCGGATCACAAAGAACTGGAGGTGCCCCAAGCTCGTCAGTGCCGACGCGGCCACTCGCGGCTCGCGATCCTGGCTGATCCTTTCAAGCTGACGCATCGCCTCGCGCACATCCGACCGCGTCTTTTCGGGCAACGAAGGCCACAACTCGCGAGTGAGCAGGTCGTCCGCCTGATGCAAACCGCGTTGGAAGCCTTCGGCCAGCACTTCGAGGAACGCGACCTGGGCCCACGCTTGGGGATCGTTCGCGGCAAGCTGGGCCGCTTGGGTGAGGTCCGGAATTGCGTCGGCGTTGAACAAAGCCAGGTTCATCCGGCGGAAGTCTTCCTGCGAATCTCCGGTGGTTGCGAGGATCACGTCCTCGAATCGCTGTGCGGTCCGGACGGTGGCCCGGGTGGAAAAAGCCTCCGTCTGTTTGGCGTCCAGTTCCACGGCGCGCCCGGCTTCGCGGCCGGCTTCCGCCAGGAGCCGACGCGCCTTCTCCACCTGTTCCGCTTTGGGACGGGAAGGGTTGGTGGTAAACGCCGCGGGCTGCCGCAGCGAAACGTCTTTGCCCAGCCACTGGGCCGGCGTGACGAGGCGCAGCGATTCGCCGGCGAGAAAGCGGCCCAACGCCGCATGGGTGCGCCACTGATCGGGGCCGAGATCGACTGCCCGTCGCCACAGTCGTTGCGCTTCCTCCGACTTGGACTGGGCTTGCAGCGCCTCGGCGTAACCGAGCAGTAGATCGAGATTCTGCGTGTCCGCGGCGCCTTGCTGCCGGTAAAGCTCGACCGCCTGCGCCCAGACGCGCCGGGCGAGCGCCTCCTCGCCGGCCTGCGACAGTAGCCGCGCCAGGCGGGCGTAGCGCGGCGCGTCGCTGGCATCGCCGACCAGGGTCTTGCGGATGTCTTCAAGGTCCCGCAGCGCCAGGCTGGCCGCGGTCAGGATTTGAAAGCCGCGCGCCGGCTCGAAGGTCATGCCGGTGCTGAAGCTCAACCTCGGGAGCCGGGTCAACTGCTGAAGCCGCTCGCGGCCGCCGGTCGGCACCGCCGGCCACGCCGCCAGCAGGGCCGCGGCCAGAGCCAGCGCCACGACCGGCCTCACCGGATTCCTTCTGCGGATTGGCACGCGCGTCACGCCTGCGAAGATACGCGCGGGTTGGGCTTGCGCCAAGGCGGAGGCGCGCAGAACCGAGTGATCGCGCAACGACCGCCAGCGCGCGGAACTCACACCAGTTTCTCCGCCAAAATCTTGCGGGCTTGATCGGCGCGGTAAGCGCGGAGGCGGTCGCGGAGCTCAGGCCGCTTCGTGCCGAGGATGGCCACCGCCAGCAGCGCGGCGTTCACCGCGCCCGGTTTGCCGATCGCGAGCGTGCCCACCGGGATGCCGCCGGGCATCTGGACCGTGGAGAGCAACGAGTCGAGGCCTTTCAACGAAGCGTTCTCCAGCGGGACCCCCAGCACGGGCAAAACGGTGTGCGCCGCGACCATGCCCGCCAGATGCGCGGCCCCACCGGCGGCGGCGATGATGACTTCGACCCCGCGCGCTTCAGCGCCGGCCACGAATTCCGCGGTCTCCCGCGGCGTGCGGTGGGCGGAGAGCACGCGGCATTCGTGGGCAATGCCGAACTGGTCCAGCATTTCGTGCGCGGCGCGCATCACGTCCCAGTCAGACTTGCTGCCCATCATCACGGCGACCAGCGGCGGGGTGGCATTGCTCATGGCGGCGGAGGGTAGCGCGTTGCACTGAAGTTTCAACTCCGCCGCCACCAAGTCAGGACACCACCGCCAGGCGGCGTCACTTGCGCGTGTGCAGTGGGGCGCTAACCTCTCGCGCGTGAATCTGGAAGTCCACCTGGGCGATATCT
>JAKCAB010000732.1 GCA_021839785.1 bacterium
AGTAAATACCTCGCGCTCGGGCAATGGCTCTCGTTCGCGCTGTTCATGGCGTTGTGGCCGCCGGCGCGCCGCCACCTCGCGCGGCCGGGGCCTTACGTCGCGTTGTTGGTCAACCTGGCCTGCACGCTCCCGGTCCTGATCTGGAACGCGCAGCATCACTGGGTCACGGTCTCGCACCTCGAGGACCGCGCCCACATGACCGGCTCGTGGCATCTGACCACGCGGTATTTCGGCGACTTCACCGGCGCGATGTTCGGCTTGATGAACCCGATCTTCTTCGTCGCCGTCATCTGGGCATGCGTCCAAGTCTGGCGCAAACGCCAGGCGCACCCGTTCTGGCTGTACCTGTTCATGATGGGGGTTCCGGTGTTCGTCGGGCACTGGCTGTTCAGCTTCAAGGAACGCGTCCTGCCGAACTGGGTGGCCACGTCGGTGGTGCCTTTGTTCGCCCTGCTGGTGGCGTACGGCGACGCGCGCTGGCGGGCGGGCGTCCGCGCGGTGAAACGCTGGCTCATCGCCGGCCTCGCGCTGGGCCTGCCGGTCGTTGTGCTCATGCACGAAAGCAACTGGATCGCGAAGATCGTCGGCCGGCCCTTGCCGCCGCGCGCGGACCCGCTCCGTCGTGTCCGCAACTGGGATGCCTTCGCCCGCATCGTCGGCGAGGCGCGGGACCAACTGGAGCGCGAAGGCAAGCCGGCCTTCGTCATCGGCGACCATTACGGCATCACGTCGCTGGTGACGTTTTACCTGCCCGCGGCCAAGCAAGCGGCGGTCGCCGGCCGGCCGTTCGTTTTCTACCAACACACCGACCACCCGGACTCGCAGTTCTTTTTCTGGCCGGGCTACCGCGATCGCAAAGGACAAAACGCCATTTTCATGACCGAAGTGGACGGTCCCGTCCAGCCGCCCACGAACATCGTGCAGGAATTCGCGTCGGTGACCGACCTGGGCGTGCGCGAGACGCTGGATCGCGGCCGGGTGATGCGCCGGGTGCAACTCTTCGCCTGCCGTGGCCAGCGCTGAATTGCCCGGCCTGGCGCTTGGTGTCGCGACCCGCGCCACCTGGCCGGTGCGGGATTACGACCTCGCGGCCACGCTCGAATCCGGCCAGGCCTTTCGCTGGCAACGCGTCGGCGCCGGCTGGGAAGGCGTGGTCGCCGGCCGTTGGGTGCGGTTGACCGCCACACCAGACCGGATCGAGGCGGAAACCGCGGTGCCGCAAACGCGTTGGGACTGGCTCGCCGATTACCTCCAAATCCGGATCGAACTCGCGCCCCTCCTGGCCAGTTTTCCCGACGACGCGCCGCTGCGGGGCGCCGTCAAGGCCTGTCGCGGCCTGCGCTTGTTGCGCCAGGAACCCTGGGAGTGCCTAGCTTCGTTCATCCTGTCCTCCACCAAGCAGATCGTGCACATCCGCCAGATCGTGGAAACGCTTTGCCAACGCTACGGCGAGCCGGTGGCGGTGCCGGCCGGCCACGCTGCGGCGTTCGCATTTCCAAGCGCCGCGCGGCTGGCGGCTTGCACCGAGGCGGAGCTGCGCGCTTGCCGGATGGGTTTTCGCGCGCCGTACCTGCTCGCGGTCGCCCGGCGTGTCGCGGCCGGCGACCTTGACCTTGCCGGGCTGGCCAACCTTCCGCTGGCGGCAGCGCGCGTCGAATTGATGCGCCTGGACGGCGTGGGGCGAAAGATCGCGGACTGCGTGCTGTTGTTCGCGATCGGATTTCCGCAGGCGTTTCCGGTGGACGTTTGGGTGGCCAAAGCATTGCGCGAACTGTACTTCCGCGGGCGTCGCGTCGCGCCCAGGAAACTGTTGGCGTTCAGCGAAAAGCATTTTGGATCCCAAGCCGGCTACGCGCAGCAATACCTGTTTCATTATCGGCGCACGCGGACGGCGGATTGAAGAGAGTTGGGAAAGGTCGAAGTCCGAAGTTCGAAGGCCGAAGGAAGGCCGAAGCCCGAAAACCGAAATGCCGAAACGCGTTGCCCGGCAGCGAGTTTTCGACTTTCGGTTTTCGGATTTTGTTTCGAGCTTCGGGTTTCGGCTTTCGGTTCTTCCCGGCAGCAGCCACCGGCCCGACAGGGGAGCAGCCTGGGCGTGACATCAGGTGCCAGTTCGAGGGTTGTCGGCCGCGGACTTGGTCTGTAACCTGCTTGTCACACGCACATGCACGTCCCGAGTTTTTGTTGGTCCCTGGGTGTTTTGTGGCTGGTGGCCGCCGCGCCGGCGCTCGGCCAGCCGCAACTCACGATCACGGAGTTCATGGCCGCCAATGGCAAGACGCTGGCGGATGAGGATCGCGAGTACCCGGACTGGATCGAGATCTACAACTCCGGCCCGGACCTCAACCTCGCGGGTTGGTCGCTCACCGATTCGCCGGCCAACCTCGCCAAATGGGTCTTTCCGGCCACAAACCTCGTGGCGGGCGGCTATCTGGTGGTCTTTGCCTCGGGCAAGGACCGGGCGGTGTCGGGGCAGTTGCTCCACACCAGTTTCAGTCTGAACGCCGACGGCGAGTACCTGGCCTTGGTCAGCCCGGAAGGGGAGGCGGTGTCCGAGTTCGCCCCGACCTTTCCGCCGCAGCACACCGACGTGTCTTACGGAACTTATCTGGGGCGCCTCTATTATTTTCCCAAACCGACGCCGCGCGCGGCCAACACGGAGGGCGTGAACGACTTCGTGGCGGACACGAAGTTCAGTCAGGACCGCGGGTTTTACGATCAACCGTTCGACCTGACCATTTCCACGACCACGGAAGGCGCGTCGATTTATTATTCGACCAATGGCCTCGCGCCCGAGATGGGTGTGCTCGCGAATACGAACGTGTTTCGCTACACCGGGCCGATCCGCATCGCCGGCACCACGGTGGTGCGTGCCGCGGCGTTCAAAGACGGCTTCCAGCCCTCCAACGTGGACACGGAAACCTACGTCTTCGTGACGGACGTCATCCGGCAGGCGGCGGATGGCCGCCCGCCCGCGGGCTGGCCCACTTCGTGGGGCTCGAATGTGCGGGATTATGGCATGGACCCGGACGTGGTGAACGACCCGCGCTGGAAGGACGAAATCCTCGATGACCTCAAGAGCCTGCCGTCGTTTTCGATCATGATGAACTCGAAGGACCTGTTCGATCCGTCCAGCGGCATTTACGCGAACGCCGGCCAGGACGGGCGGGCTTGGGAGCGCAAGGCGTCGGTCGAATTGATCAACCCGGACGGCAGCCGCGGTTTCCAGACCGATTGCGGCATCCGCATCCGGGGCGGGTTCAGCCGCAGCACGGACAATCCCAAGCACGCCTTTCGCCTCTTCTTCCGCGAGGTTTATGGCGCGCCGAAATTGCGATTCCCGCTGTTCGGCGACGAAGGCGCGGACAGTTTCGACTGCATCGACCTGCGCACGTTCCAGAATTATTCCTGGAGCTTCCAGGGCGACAGCCGCGGCGTCTTCGTGCGCGACCAGGTCAACCGCGATCTGCAACTGGCGATGGGCCACCAGGGCGAGCGCGGCCGGTTTTATCACCTGTACATCAACGGCCTGTATTGGGGCCTTTACAACACCTGCGAGCGACCCGAGGCCTCGTACGGCGAGACGTACTACGGCGGCAACAAGGACGACTACGACGTCATCAAAGTCTCGCCGGACAACGGTTACACCAGCGGCGCCACCGACGGCAACATGCAGGCCTGGACGCGCCTCTACAACGCCTGCAAGGCCGGTCTTAAGAGCGACGCGGCGTACGAGAAAATCCTCGGCAACAACCCCGACGGCACGCGCAATCCCGACTATGAGCAACTCGTGGACGTGGACAACCTGATCGACTACATGCTGATCATCTTGTACGGCGGCAACCTCGACGCGCCGATCTCGAACTTCCTGGGCAATACCAGCCCGAACAACTGGTATGGCATCCGCAACCGCACCGGCGCTTTCGGCGGCTTCCGCTTCTTCGTGCACGACGCCGAGCACACGCTGTTGGACGTGAACCAAAACCGCATCGGACCCTGGCCGGCCGGCAATTCCTCGGTCACGGCCAGCAGCCCGCAATGGGTCTGGCAGAAAATGTGGGACAATGCCGAGTTCCGCCTGCACTGCGCGGACCTTGTCCACAAGCGGTTCTTCAACGGCGGCCTCCTCACGCCCGAAGCGGTCGCCGCCGAGTTCCGGAAACGCACCGCCGAGATCGCCAGCGCCGTCGTTTGCGAGTCCGCCCGGTGGGGCGATGCCAAGCGCAGCCAGCCGCTCACCAAGGTGGACTGGCAGAACGAGGCGAACCGCATTCTCAACGGCTACATCCCGCAGCGCAGCGCCATCGTGTTGAACCAGCTTCGCTCGAAGAACCTTTACCCGTCCGTCGTCGCGCCCACCTTCAACCAGTACGGCGGAGCCTTCGACGCCGGCTTTCGCCTGACCATGACCGCGCCCGCCGGGGCCATTTACTACACCCTGGACGGCTCGGACCCGCGTCTGCGCGGCGGGGCCGTTTCGCCCGCGGCGAAGGGCTACACGGCCGCGATCGAGTTGCCGGAATCGACCTGGGTCAAGGCGCGCGTGCTGGCGGACACGAATTGGAGCGCGCTGAACGAAGCGAGCTTCATTCTGCGGCAGTCGTTCACCAACGTCCTCGTCACCGAGGTGATGTACCACCCGCCGGACCGGGAGAACGTGGACGGCGACCAGTTCGAGTTCATCGAACTGAAGAACGTGAATGCCTTTCCGGTGGACCTGAGCGGCGTGTATTTCACCAACGGCATCCAGTACGTTTTCCCGCTGGGCACGCGCCTCGACGCCGGTCAGTTCGCCGTGCTGGCGCGCAACGCCACGAACTTCGCCGCGCGGTACCCAAGCGTGCGTTTCGACGGCGTATTCACCGGCAACCTCGCCAACGCGGGCGAACCGATCGCGCTCGTCCACGCCACCGGCGAGGCGCTGTTTTCGATGAATTACGGCGATGCGCCGCCGTGGCCGATCGCCGCGGACGGCGGCGGTTTTTCGCTGGTTTCGCGCGATCCCAATCGCAACCCCGACCCGACCGATCCCGCCAACTGGCGCGCCAGCGCGGTCGTCGGTGGCTCGCCCGGCGCCGACGATCCGCCGATCGATCTGCCGCCGGTCCTCGTCAACGAGGTGCTCACCCACACCGACCCGCCGCAGTTGGACGCCATCGAGCTTTTCAACCCCTCGACCCAGCCGGCCGCGGTGTCGGGCTGGTATCTGACCGACGACCGCAACGTGCCCCAGAAATTCAAAATCCCGGCCGGCTCTACCATTCCCGCGGGGGGCTACCGGGTGTTCGATTCGTCCGCCTTCGATCCGAATCCGGGTGTCGATCCGAGCTTCAACCTCAGCTCGCACGGCGAGGAGGTGTACCTGTTTTCGGCCGATGCGGCCGGCCAGCTCACCGGTTACAGCGAAGGCTTCAGCTTTGGCGCCGCCGCCAACGGCGTCACGTTCGGGCGCTACACCAACAGCGTGGGCGAAATTCAGTACCCGGCGCAAATCGCGGCCACTTTGGGCGGACCCAACTCCGGCCCGCGCGTAGGCCCGGTGGCGATCAACGAAATCCGGTACGCACCGGCCGCCGGCGATGCCGAATTCGTCGAATTGAAAAACCTCACGGCCGATCCGGT
The DNA here is from genome assembly GCA_021839785.1 of bacterium. Next base: position 5,623 of record JAKCAB010000732.1, read on the forward strand.
CGCGCTGTTCGATCCGCAACTCCCGACGAACACCTGGCGGTTGAACGGCATCGGCTTCTCGTTCCCGGAAGGCAGCACGATTCCCGCGCACGGCCTGGCCGTGGTGGCGGCGACCGACCCCGCGGCTTTCCGCGAGCAAAACGGCGTGCCCGCGAGCGTGCCGGTGTTCGGCCCGTTTGCCGGCGCCCTCCAGGACAACGGTGAATTGATCGAACTCCAGCGGCCGGACACCCCCGACTGGGTCACCAACAAGACCGGCGAGGTCAGCGTGCTGGTGCCGTTCGTGACAGTGG
>JAKCAB010000471.1 GCA_021839785.1 bacterium
CCGCTGGACGAGAAGGAGTCGGAGTCACAAGTCGCCGCCAGTCGGGCCACCCTGCTGGGTGCCCAGAACGCTTACGAAACGCAGCAGAATCAGATCAAAAGCCTCCTTGATGACCAGTTCGCCGTGTGGCAAAACATCGATCTGTCGCCCGCCGAACCGCTTGGCGCCGAAGCGGAGACCTTCAGTCTCCAAGATAGTTGGTCCAAAGGCATCGCCCTCCGCCCCGATCTCCAGCAGGCCAAGATCGATCTGGAACAGCGCAACATCACGCTCAAGTACCAAAAGAACCAACTCTTTCCTCAACTCGATCTCGTGGGCTCCTACGGCCAGAGCGGCAGCGGAAAGGAGTTCAGCGATTCGATGTACGTGACGCGCCAAGGCGCGTATCCGGGCTACTCGTTTGGCGCCGTGCTGAGCATCCCGCTCGGGGGCAACCGGCAGGCCCGGAGCAATGTCCGCGCCAGCAAGGCCCAGATCGAGCAGTCGCTGCTGCGGCTCAAGAAAATGGAACAGGACGTGATGGTGCAGATCAGCGATGCCATCGTCCAGGCCCGCACCAGCTACGAGCAGGTCAAGGCCACCAAGGAAGCCGTGGATTTCGCGGTCGATGCCCTGAATGCCGAGCAGAAAAAACTCGAAAACGGCAAGAGCACCAGTTTCCAGGTCCTCCAACTGCAGCGCACGCTCACCACGCGCCGCTATGAAAACATCCGTGCCCGCGCCGACTACAATTCCGCGCTGGCACGCCTCGCCCAAGCCGAGGGCTCCACGCTCGAACGGCACCACGTCAACCTCGAAATCCGGTAGCCGCCAGCAGGTGCATCTCCGTTTTAGGCGCGCGACCGTCCCGGTGCAGCCGCGGTGTCTCGCCGACAGCGAGGGCCAGGCCTTCGGTTCACCCAAAACTCCGCGACACTCACCACTCCAGGTTTGGCGGGACGGTGCGGGTTGGACACCCGCGCGCCTGCCGGTTTGCGACGCCCGCAGCTCGAGCGTTCGGCGAGCGCCAAAGGGCGAGGGCACCCGCCCGCGCGAGTTGAGATCCTGATGGTCCCGGCCTGATCGGCGTTCATCGGCGATTTCAAGGATCAATTGCCCAACCGGAGTCGGTACATGCCGTCCGCCACCGCGCGGCTGGCCTGGACGGTTTCGGCGTAAGGCGTGTCCGCCACGTCCACGAAACCGATCTGGTAATTCTCCTCGTCGTAGGTCCGCCCGGTCGTGGGCTCGTCCTGGTATTGGAACCAATGCGTGCCCACAAATTGTGGGTGCCGCAGCGCGCCTTCCACGTAGCTCCGGTAAGCCGCCGCGCGTTCGGCCTGGTTCGCGACGGGCACCAAGCCGGTGTGGAACATGCCGCGGTCCAGCGCGCCGAAATGGAATTCGCCGATGATCAACGGCACGTCCGCGCCGCCGTTGAAACGAAACTCGGCCACGCTGCGTTGGTAGAGATTGTAGCTGACCACGTCGCAGTACTTCGCCGCCGCGGCCGCGGCTCGCGCGTTGACCCAGGCGAACCGGCAGCCCAGGTAAAGCTGGTGCGGCGCCACCGCCTTGATCGCGTCGCGCACCGTGCGGAAATACGTCTCCGCCGCGCGGGTGTAAAACGCCTTCAGATCCTCACCCGCCTTCGCGGAATCCGGTTTGGCCGTGCTGGCCAGCAGCGCGTCCCACGATTCGTAGCTGGCGCCCCAGCTTGAGTTCAGTTTCGCGATGTCGCCGTAACGCGCCTTGAGGTCAGCCAGGGAGGCGAGCTTCGCGGGTTGGTCGGGCGGCGAGGCGAGCGTTGCCAGCGCGAGCGAGAGTTCATCGCCCCAGGACATTTCGTTGTCGGAGAAATAGCCCAGACACCACGGGTCGTTGGCGCTGCCGTCCTTTTTGGCGGCCATCTGACGCGCCAGGCCGGCTGGGAAGGCGGGATCGAACACGTCCGGGAACTTGCCCCAATAGCCCTCGCTGCCGGCGATCATCCGCGTCCCGCGCGAGCCGATGGTGTCCGTGTACGGCGTCCGCCGCATCAGAGCCACACTCAGGTCGGACCAGTTGGCGATGGTGTTCAGGCCCCAGGCACGAAGCCGGCTTTGAATCACTTCCGGGTAAACCTTGCGCCAATCCGGGCCGTACTTGCGCTTCAAATTCGCGCCCGCGAACGAAAAGCACTTCGGCGAACGGCCGGCGTAGTGCCCCTTCAAGGCGTAGGCCGAAGGCACGATGAACTCCGCGAAGTCCGGCTGCGGCCACGGCGGATTCTCGAACCAATCGTCGCGTTCCTCGATCGGCGTCGCGTCCGTGCTGCGCACACAGTCGATGCCCTGCGACCAGAACAGGTGCCCGGCGGGATCGACCAGCCACCACTTGCCGGCGTATTTCTCGACGCGGAAGAAACCAGTCGCTTTGAGCTTGGGCCCGTCCGCCCAGCCGCCGTATTGATCCCAACCGGTCGGCGCGCCGGACTTCGCCAACTCCTCCGCCTCCTGCTCGCGCCGCAGCTTCAGGTCTGCCTCCGAAGTCACCTTACCGGGCCAGGTCTTGTGCCGGTACTGGCCGAACGTGTCGATGAGCGGAAAGTACGGAGACGCGTCGCTGGTCCAGGCCGTGGGCGGCGTGTAAGACCCACTGGCGCTCAAGGCAAGCAACTCGAACGTGTGGTCTTCCTTCGGATGATCCAGGAAGACCAGGAACTGGCTGATGCGCGCCGGATCCACCGTGTCGTTTCCGCCGGCTTTCACCGGATAACCGCGCAGGCCGAAGAGCTTGCCGGCCAGCGTATCCTGGCTCGCGCGTTTCAACTCCACGCGCACCACACCGGTCGCGCCCGGTTCCAAACCCGTCGAGCCGGTGCGGCAGTTCTTCACGCCGTCGGCCCCGGGATTGTCCACGCGTAGATGCACGACGATCCGCTGCGGGCCAGGGTTGCGGACCTTCAGGTTGACCCAGGCGAATTCCGAAAGATCCCAATGGTTCTGCGGTGCCAGCAGCGTGATGCCCGGCCAAGGTTCGGTGTGCCCGGTGACGACGCGCACCAAGTCGCCGCTCGGCGAGATCTCGGCGCCCGTCGCGCGCACGGTTTGCGGGCTGAAGTCTTTGGCGAAATCGAAGACGGTCCGCTCGGACATTTCCGCCGCCCAAAGGTGGAATTGACCGGCGCAAAACAAGCCAAGGGCGATTCGCGCAATCAAGGAGGTGTGCATGACGACGGTTTTCGCAGACCGCCGCTTCGCCGGCAAGGGCGGCCTTGGAACGCAACCAAGCGCTCGGTGTCTCAACGCCGGCGCGCGGCTGGCTCAGCCGCAGTCGCTCCGTCTTATGTCGCAACCCCTGCCCAGCCGGCGGCGCTCGGTTTCCACGACGTGGTTGGAGCAAGAACTGCGTCCCGCGGGCGAAGGCTCATTCGCCATTCCAAACCCAGGTTTCGCCGACCGCGAGCGTGCGTTCGCGCACAACCTGGCCGTACCGCAGCCGGCAAGGCTTGCCCAGCTTGGAGGTCGCCGCGGCGGAGGTCAGCCGGCCGTTTTGCCATTTCATCGCGATCTCGAAACCGCCGCGCGCACGCAGGCCGGTGACCGACCCCGCGGGCCAAGCCGCCGGCAGCGCGGGCAACAACTCGATTTCGCCGGTGTGGCTTTGCAGCAGCATCTCGGCGATGCCGGCGGTGCCGCCGAAGTTGCCGTCGATCTGGAATGGCGGGTGGGCATCGAACAGGTTCGGGTACGTGTTCCCGGCCAGCGCCTCGACCAGCATCTTGTGCGCGTGGTTGCCGTCGAGGAAACGCGCCCAAAAGTTGATCTTCCACGCCTTGCTCCAGCCGGTGCCGCCGTCGCCGCGGAAGGTCAGCGATTGCTTGGCTGCGGCGCAAAGTTGCGGCGTGCCGCGGGGCGTGATCTCCCAGCCGGGATAAAGCCCCCAGAGGTGGGAAACGTGGCGATGCGTCTCCTTGGGATCGTCCTTGTCCTCGAGCCATTCTTGAAGCTGGCCGTACTTGCCAATTTGATTGGGCGCGATTCGTCCGCGCATTTCGGTAAGCCGCGCGGCGAAATCCCGGTCCACACCGAGGACCGCTGCAGCGGCCGCGGTGTTCGCAAACAAATCGCGGATGATCTGGTGGTCCATCGTCGGGCCCATGACCAGACCGCCGATTTCGGGCGAATTGGACGGGCCGCTGATCAGCCAGCCGGTTTTCGGGTCAGGCACCAGAAAATCGGTGAAGAACAGCGCCGCTTCCTTCATCGCCGGGTAGGCGCGCTGGGCGAGAAAGTTGGTGTCGCCGGTAAACAGGTAGTGTTCCCAAAGGTGATGGCACAGCCACGCGCCGCCGGAGACCCAGATGCCGTGGTTCGAGGCGTTGATCGGTGCCGTGCCACGCCAAAGGTCGGTGTTGTGGTGCAGCACCCAGCCCCGCGCGCCGTAATGCGCCTGCGCCGTCTGGCGGCCGGTGACGGCGCAATCCGCGATCAAGTCAAACAGCGGCTCCGTGCACTCGGAAAGGTTGCCGACCTCGGAGGGCCAGTAATTCATCTCGGTGTTGATGTTCACCGTCCACTTGCTGTCCCAAGGCGGGCGGAGCTGGTCGTTCCACAACCCTTGCAGGTTCGCCGGTTGGCCGCCCGGCCGGCTGCTGGCGATGAGCAGGTAGCGGCCGAACTGGAAGTACAGGGCGGCCAGTTGCGGGTCCGGCGTCTTCGCCACGTTCTTCAAGCGCTGGTCGGTCGGCAGCCGGATGGCTTCCGTTTCGCCCACATCGAGCGTCACGCGGCGGAACAGTCTTTGATGGTCTTCGACGTGAGCCCGGCGCAGCACCGCGAAATCCTTGCCGGCAATCGCCGCCAGCGCCTGCGCACAACGCTCGGCGGGATCGGCGCCGATGTCGTGGTAATTCCGGAAACTGGTTGCCGCGACAAGCGTCAGCATCGCTGAGTCCGCGCCTTCAACGGTGATGGCGTCGTCGCTGACCGTGACTTTGCCACCTTTGACCTGAGCCCGCAGCCGGGCTTCGAATCGCAAACCGCCGTCTTCGACCTGACCGAACAAAGCCAGTTGGTCGCCGCCGCGCACCGCCGTCCGCGCGGAGCGATGCGGGCTGGTCAACCGCGCAGTGAAATTCACGCGACCTGGTTTGTCCGCCGCGATTCGCCAGACGATCGCCTGGTCGGGGTGACTCGCGAACGCCTCGCGCTCGTAAGCGGTGTCGCCATGCCGGTAGCGAACCCTGGCCACGGCCGAATCCAGGTCCAGTTCGCGGCGGTAATCGGTCACGTTCGTCTGTTCGGGAAAAGCCAGGAGCAGATCGCCAAAAGGCTGGTAAGCCATCTGATGCAGCGGAACGCTCATGAACTCCTTCATTGCCAGGTCTTCGGCTTCGCGTTGTTTGGCCGCGAAGAGCAATTGCCGGATTTGGGGCAAAAACTTCACGGCGCCTTCGTGCTGGTACTCGTGTGGTTTGCCGGTCCAAAGCGTGTCCTCGTTGAATTGCAGCCGCTCGCGGTCCACGCCGCCGAACACCATCGCGCCCAGCCGTCCGTTGCCGATGGGCAACGCCTCGACCCACTGCGCGGCCGGACGGCGATACCACAGGCTGAGCGGCCCGGCCGGCGCTGCCGCCTCGCCGAGGAAGGCTCCGGCGAAGTCGGTGCTGAGGCTGCCGCCGGCCACTTGCAGCGCCAGGTTGCCCGCGACCGGCGCGATCTTGCTGCCTGGCTTCGGGCTGAATTGCCATTCACCGATCACCCCGGCGAGCGGTTGGGGATCGGCCGCCGCGGCGCGTTGCGCGATTTCGTCCGCGCTGAGCGCGCGACCGTACACCGCTGCGCGCAGAATCCGGCCGAGAAAGCGGTTGCCGTCCTCGGGATCGCAGCCGACGCGCAACGGCACCGTGCTGAGCGTCATCGGCGGAAAATCATTTCCGCC
>JAKCAB010000812.1 GCA_021839785.1 bacterium
TTTGATCCTGCTCGCCTTCGCCTTCTGCCTCGTGGCGGGACCGATGTTCACCGCCGACGTGCTCAGCGAGGAGAAGCGCGAAGGCACGCTCGGCCTGCTGTTCCTGACCGACCTCCGCGCGTACGACATCGTCCTGGGCAAGCTCGCCGCCGCGTCGGTGACCGCGGTGTTCGGCCTGCTGGCGGTCGTGCCGGTGCTCGCCTTAAGTCTCTTGCTCGGCGGCGTGTCGCTGGCCGAGTTTGGGCGGATGGTGCTGGTGCTCGGAAACGCGCTGTGGTTTTCGCTCGCCGTGGGCATGGCCATGTCCGCGTTGTGCCAGGAAATGCGCAGCGCCTTTGCGTTGACCGGCTTCGTCCTTTTCCTCGCCGTGGTGTTGGTGCCGTGGCTGCTGGACTCGCTGGCGAATGGCCCCCAACTCATTCGCGAAATCTTGACGATCCTGACCCCGGCCGGCGCTCTGACGACGGCGCCGGCCGCGGCATTTGCCAAAGACCCGGCCGCGTTTTGGTCCGCGCTCGCGGGGACGCACCTCGAAGCGTGGCTGTTTCTGGTCGCCGCCGGCCGCTTCACCAAGCGCGCGTGGCGCGAGCAAACCGCCTTCCGCCTGTCCGAGCGCTGGCAGCGCCGCTGGTTGAATTTGCTCCTTGGCGAGCGGGACGAACGTCACGCCTTGCGCCGGCGCCTGCTGGACCACAACCCGCTGCTCTGGCTCGGCAGCCGGCATCAATTCAAGCGCACGTTGCTCTGGGGCCTGTTCGCGGCGCTGCTCACGGCGTGGATGGTGGCGCGGTTGTCGATCGGCTGGGACGGCTGGTCGGCGGGCATGACCCTATTGGTGGCGGGTTTCCTGCAAGCCACCTTGAAATGGCTGGCGGCTTCAGAAGCCGCGTTCCGCTTCAGCGAAGACCGGCGCAGCGGCGCGCTGGAACTGCTGCTCACCACGGGGCTGGACGAACCGCAGATCGTGCGCGGGTCGATGCTGGCCATGCGGCGGCTGTTCGGCGTGCCGGCGGCGGCGCTGCTCGTCGTCGAAACCGGAATGCTGCTCTCGGACGCCGGCGCTCCAGGCAGACAGATCGACGACTGGCTGCCCGCCGTGGCGGCGATGGCGATGTTCGTCTGGGACATGCCCACGCTGGCGTGGGCGGGGATGTGGTTCAGCGTGGCCGGCCGGCGCCCGCAATACGCCTCGCTGCGCGCCATCTTCCGCGTGTTATTCGTGCCGTGGCTCGTGTTCTTCGCCGTGCTGTTTGTGGTGGGGGTCTGGAACTGGCAGGTGGTGGCGCTGCTTTGGTTGATCGTCTGCGGCGTCAACAACTGGCAGGTGCGAAAGTCGGTCCGCCCGCGCTTGCTGCGCGAGTTTCGCGCCGCCGCCGCCGGCCAACTGCGGCCGGTCGCGGCCACCGTTCCCGCCAACCTGCCGGCTCTGCAACCGCAGCTTCAACCTTAAGTCCGAAGCAACCGCCGAGGTCTGTCAATGCGACTCATCACCCATCGGTGCGGAATGCACGGCCGGAGCCACGAAGGAAGCCTGAATTCAGAAACTCAAAAAGGTCTCCCTTTTCGGCCCTTTCTGAGCTTCGGCTATAACCTTGGATTCCGCGGGACTAACCGACGCCCGTCGGCGTCCGCCCTTGATGGGCAAGCGCGGACTCACGTCCGCGGCCACGGCCGGTTCAGAGCCGCGACCAAGTCAGACCGCGGGCGGCGCGCCGGTTTCTAAACCGGCTTTGAATGCGGTGGGCTTCCTCGCATGAGCCGGGGGCGTGGCAGGTTGGCAAGCCGACTGGGACGTCGGCGCGCCGGTGTCTGCGCGAGTTGCGCGTCCGCAGAACCGGTCGCGGCGCCGGGGGCAATCCAGCGTGGTGCGGCTATTCGCCGAAGAACGGGAAGAGCTTTTTGAGCGCGGCTTTGTCCGGCTGGCTGCCATATTCGCACAACTCGAACGCCTCCGCGTACTGGACTTTGCCGCCCCGGTCCGCGCCGTAGGCTTCGATCAGTTGCGACCGGAACCGGTCGGCCAAACCGCGGCTCCGACGCCGGAACGACTCCTTCACCGCGCGCGTGCGCTCGTCGGCCTTCGCCGGATCGGCGAGCTCGGGTCCGCCGTTCGCGCCGCCTTCCTGGAATTGCGAAACCAACTGCGCCAGCGCGTCCAGTTTCTTGTCCATCACGCCGTCGATCGACACCACCACGTCGGGCTGGAACGGGTTCGGCTTTTTGAAATTGTCCGGGTAGTACAGGAACACCGGGTTCTTGGTGAGGTGCGGCACGTCCGGACAGAAGAACGGCACCGTGACCATGTACGCCGCGTCTTGGACCAGGACGCCGACGTAGCGATGGTCGGGGTGGTAATCGTTCGGGCGGGGTCCCATCACAATGTCCGCCTTCCACTCGCGGATCAGGCGCGTAAGCGTGCGGCGATTTTCCAACGTCGGCAGCAATTCGCCGTCGTGGATGTCCAGCACCTCCGTGGTCACGCCGAGGATTTTATCCGCGGCCTCCACCTCGGCCGTGCGCCGGCGTGCCAGCGGACCGCCGGCGTCGCGCCAATGGCCGATGTCGCCATTGGTCACCGAGACCAGTTTCACCTTGTGGCCTTTGGCGGCCCACATAGCGGCGCACCCGCCGACCTGGATCTCGCAGTCATCCGGGTGGGCGCCGAAGCAGATGATGCGCAGCGGCGCAGGTGCTGGATCAGCGGCGAAAGCGCGCGGCAGACCGGCGACAGCGAGGCTGGCCAAGCTGGTGACGATCAGAATCGTGGTGGTTTTCCGGGCAGAAATGAACGTGTTCATGGCGGCAACTCGGGTTGTGTGTCGGCCGGAAATTGCGCCGCACCGTGGCCGCGCGCAAGCGTTGAGTCGCCGCGAAGCCTGCTCACCGCGCCGCACTTGTCGCCGCTTGGTCAACCACGAGGTTTCCCAAATCGACGACGGCTGGACCAGAGCCGCCGGGCGGCGGAACCGTGAAGAGCGTCCTTAGCACTGGGAACTTACTCTTGAACGCCACCGTCAGCCGATACGCGCCGGGCGGCAGCGTTTCCTCGCCTTCAAAACTACCATCCGCCGCGATTTTCACGTCCGTGCTGTGGGCGGTTAGTGCGAGGCGCCGGCCGGAGTCGGAACCCCACAAGTCCAGCAGCCAGAGCTTGGCCGCATCGCCCGTGAGTCCAGCAGGCGGCTCGGGCGGTGGATCGCGTGGAACCATTTCGGCGAAGGCAACCTGCTGGATCCAATCGCTGACCGGGTGGCTCGTCGCCACCAGGCGGCCTGTTACGCGGCAGCCGGTCTCGGCAATCACCACCGACGCGATTTCACCCGGCGAGACATTCACGGGCGTCCCGTGATGTATTGGGACGTCACTACCGGAGAACAGCCAGACGCATACCGCTCCTGGCGGCACAAGGTCATACACGAATCTTCCGCGCGCGTCGGGCTTCGTCGGGCGGTGCCCAAGGTGCAGAAGCCATGTGTAGCGCCCCGCGGCAGCGTCTTCGAGAAGCACATTTTCCACCGGCCGGCGCCGGGCGCTGGCATCGATCACGCCTTCGATCCGGCCCCATGGCTGCAGGCGCACCATCAACGGTTGCCTGGCATCCCTTATCCGGGTGCGGCCAAAACCATCGGCGCTGGCGGCTGCCACCGTGTGAGCTTTCGGATCGGGTGTGAACGAAAACCCGCCATCGGGCGACTTGGTCTTCACGATCTGCGCTTCGCCGAGCAGGCGACGAAAATGGAGACGGTTGATCTCGACGATCGTGTCCAGTGTCTGCAGGAGCACTTCCGCGTTGGTGGCGGGTTGACCGTCCGGGCGAATGACCACACCGCGGAGCGCTTTGCTGGAGTCGAGCGGCCGCAATGCCACATCAAGCACACCGTCGCTTGCTGGAGTCAACGGCTGCGAAACGAAGGATGCGTAGCCGTCGGCTTCGACCCGGATCCGCCACGGATCCTTGAGTTCGGCGAGCACAACCTTGAACGCACCGCCGTCGGCGCGCCGGGTATCCAGTCGTTCCCAGCAGTACTCGTCGGTGCCATAGCCGGGAAACGCTTTGGCGTCGAGGATCGACAGGCCGGTCTCCGCGTCGGTCACCGTGCCGGTGACGACCAACGCTCGGCGCATCTTGATCACGTGCTCTTCACCGTCCGCCTGCAGGCGAATGTCGCGCGTGTAACACCAGTCGGGCTTGAACGCGTACAATTCCACGCCCTCGTCTGGCGGTGCCGAGGTCCATTCGATCCGGCCGTCCGGCCCGCTTTCGGCAGTCCACTTGATTTTGTGGCGAAGGCCGCCCCACGCCACGATTCCCACCGTGGCGCCGGGCACTGCGCGGCCTGCCTCGTCCACCACACGCAACCGAAGCACGGCTCCCGGCTTCATCCGGATTTCGACTAGTCCTTTGCCGGCTGCCAGCTCGACCTTGCGGTATTCGGGTGCAAACCCAGGCGCGATGACGACAAAGTCGAAGCTCCCCGCTTCGAGCTTCGGAATCGCAAACCTGCCTTCAAAGCTGGTGGTGGTTTTCAGCGGACCAGTGGCGTGGGGTGCGTGAACCACCTCGGCTCCCGCGATGGGTGTGCCGCCTTCGTCGAGCACGCGGCCCGCCAGAGTCAGCCCTCGGTTCATCGTGGTCACCAGCCGGCCCGCCCAAAGCAATTCCAGGGTCTCATCAACAGTGGCTTCGATCTCGCTCGCCGGGCGGCACGAAGCGATCGAGGTTTCCGGGAAATCGGGATGCCGGACCTTGAGTTGGAAGCCTCGATGGTATTTGGCCGGGATCACGGCGCAGGTCCAGTGGCCTTGGGCGTCCGTCCGCGTCAAAGGTGCGTCGCCAAGGAAACCGAAGCGCTCCCGCGGCGTCTCGCGAGCGGCCGAATCGCCGGTTTGGCCAAGCGAACCCCAAATTTCCGCGCCCACGACTGCCTGACCTTTTTCGTCCCGCACCCAACCGCCCATCGACTCCGCCACCCGATCCGCGTGCAGGGTGTAGTCCGCCGGCAGTGGGCCATCGCGGTCGGTGATCCAGGTCATGAATCGCGCCACCCAACCGCGGGACAACACGCCGACATCCAGCCGCCCGGTGCCGACCGGGTAGGGCACGTCAGCCGAGCCGGTGTCATCGGTCGCCAAGTCGAAGCGTTGTCGCCACTCGCGGTCGGTAACCACGTTCAGCGCGAGGTTGGCATGGACGACCGGCTCACCGGTGTCTTTGGCGAAGACGTGCAGGCGCAGAACCTGGCCGGCGGCAACGGTCACACCCGAGACCGGCCCCGCATTTCGAGCAACTGGAGTCAGCGCTTCCGCCGCCGACGTCATCGCGTGAGCCGCGGCCGACTTTGTGGTGCCTGGAGAAGCGACCGTTGATTGGACCGGTTTGGAAGGCGCCAACGCCATCACCAACCCCAGGCTGGCGACACCCGCCACACCGATCGAAGCAGCCAGCTTCAGTTTTGCCCAGCGCCAGGCGCGCATGGTTTCCGCGACCAGCGCGGACACGCCGGCACCGGCGGTTGCGCCGCCAGACAGTGAATGTGCTGCGATCCGCAACGCGAGTTCGGCGGGCGTTGCGTGGACCAGTTGCTCGGTGAGGACGCTCGCCAGCACGGTTGCCGATAGCGTGAAGCCGCGCCGGGCAAAAAAGCCGCGCAACCGGTCCAACGCGCGGCTGACTCGCTTCTTGGCTGCTGCTTCGCTGACGCCGAGTTGTTGGCCGACTTCGCGCAGATTGCGATCTTGCGCGAAGCGGAGCAGAAGCGCGTCGCGATCCTTCGCGCCCAGTTCGGCGAGGGCTTCGTCCAGGACCGGCGCGAGATGGGGAACCGCGGCGGCGGGGGAATGGAGTTGTTGCATTTGGAAGGCCTCCTGTTCGCGTCGCTGACGCCG
>JAKCAB010000204.1 GCA_021839785.1 bacterium
CCGCTGTTCATCGCCCGCGACGAAGTCGTGCGCGTGGACACCACCTCGAAGAAATATTTGGGCCGCGAGTCAGCGGAGCGAAAGTGACCGCCGGTTGAAGCGCGGCGCCGTCGCCGCCGTCCATTTTGCGTGCCTTTTGCCCGGCCAGCCGAGGAACGCTGCCGGCGAAGTTCCCGACCATGAACTTGTCGATTCCCTTCCCATCGTTTGCCCGCCCGCACACCAGGAAGCCGCGTCTTGTCCGCCTCGCCGCGATCAGCCTCGCGGCGGTGGCGCTTTGCGGCGTCGCCCGCCGGCTCCAAGCAGCGGAATTTCACGTCGCACCCGGCGGTTCGCCCGCGGCCAACGGAACCGCCAGCGCACCGTTTGCCACCCTCGCCCCGGCCCGCGACGCCGCGCGCAAACTTCCCGCCAACGAGCTCCGGCGGATCGTCGTCCACGGCGGCGAATATTTCGACGTCGGCTTGCTCTTGGACCCCGCGGACTCCGGCCTGAGCATCGAGGCGGCGCCCGGTGAACACCCGGTTCTGTTCGGTGGACAACGCATCACCGGTTGGGAACGCGAGGGTGACCACCTTTGGTCCGCGCCGTTGCCTCCGTTGAAGGTGACCGACGCCGAAGTCCAGGCGGGCCTGGCTTTGCCCCGCTGGGAACCGCGCCTGCTCTTGGTGAACGGCGAGACTCGGCCGCGCGCGCGGTTTCCAGCCGAAGGCACGTTCGAACACCTCAGCCGATTCGACGTGCCTTGGATGAGCACCACCGGCGGCGGCTGGAAACGCCCACCCACCAACGAGGAACTGACGACGTTGAAGTACAAGGCCGGTGATCTTGCGGATTGGCCCGACCTCACCAACGCCGAGGTCACGGTCTATCACATGTGGGACGAGTCCTGCGTGGGGATCGCCAGCACGATGCCGCCAACCATGTCTTGAAACTCGCGCCGGAATGCGGTCACCCGCCCGGCGCCTTTGGCGTGAGGAAATACGTCCTGTGGAACCTCCGTGCCGGCCTGACCCGGCCCGGTCAATGGCTGCACGACCGCGCGCGAAACCGCGTCGTCTATTGGCCTTTGCCGGGTGAGGACGTGGCCAAAGTCCAGGCGATCGCGCCATCGCGGACTTCGATCATCCGCGTCCAAGGCCGCCGTGGCACGCCCGCGCGGGTAGCGCTGTCGGGGCTGACGTTGAGCGCCACCACGGTGCCGTTGGTCGCGGGCGGGTTCGGCGCCGCCCGGTTCGACGGGGCGATCTCACTGGTTGACGCCGCCGACTGCACGCTCAGCAACCTGACCTTGCGTGGCGTGGCCGGCCAGGCGATCAAGTCCGGGCGCGACGCGAAAAACATCCGGGTGGCAAACTGCGAGATTTCCGATTGCGGCGCGGGCGGGATTTACGTCGGCGGCGAAAGCGCGTCGATCGTCGGCAATCGCGTGCACGGCATCGGGCGGAGCTATCCGAGCGGCATTGGCATTTTCGAGGGCGGCCACGACTGCGTGGTGGCGCACAACGAAGTGCACGATTGCAGTTACTCCGCGATCAACTACGGCGGCGTGTCGAACTTGATTTCGGAGAACGTCATTTACGATTGCATGAAGACGCTCCACGACGGCGCCGCCATTTACATGTTCGCGGCGACGAACTGTGTCTTGCGCGGCAACCTCGCCCGCGATTTCACCGACACCGGCGGCTACGGCGCTTCCGCCTACTACCTCGACGAGCGCAGCACCGGGTGCGTGGTGGAAAAGAACGTGGCGCTCCGCGTCGGCTGGCCCAGCCACAACCACATGGCCACCAACAACCTCATCCGCAACAACCTCTTCCTCGTGGACGGCGATGCCAAGCTGACCTTCCCGCGCTCGACGGGCTACAGCTTGGAAAAGAACATCTTGGTCGCCACCGGCAAGATCCGGATCGAGAACGTCGGCGCCGTCACCCATTGGTTCCACAACCTGTTTTTCAGCGGTACCGGAAAGATCGAACAAGTCCGAATGGAGGCGTACTCGGCCAAGGAAACGGTTTTGGGGCCGCCGGGCGACACGTTCATGGCCGATCCGATGTTGGTGGACCCAGCGAAGGGCGACTTCCATTTCCGCCCCGGCTCACCGGCCATTGGACTGGGCATCGCACCGATTGACGTCAACCACGCCGGCCCAATTCGCTGATCCGGCGGCGACCAGTTGGCGCGCGGAGGAGAGGCACTGAGGCAACCGTTGACTGCCTCGATGCGGGAATTCACCGAGCACGGCCTCGACTCGGCGGTTGCGGTTTCCCGGCGCGCCGGCTTCTCAGCCGGCTTTGCGCCTCAGCACGTAACCCCCGCGGGGATCTCAACGGCGCGGGCAGGTTCCGCCGCGGCAAGCCGCTTTGGAAAGCGGCGTTCCAACCGCCGCGGGAAAGGGCTGGAATCGGTCCTCAGCGCCGACTCGATACCCGCGGGCCGGGAAATTGCTCGGAAGAACTTGGGTGAAACGAGGCGGCCTTTGAACCCGGCAGTTCATTGGCCCGATTCAGCCTCGAAGGCGCTTGGTGTCTCCCGCTGCGCTCTGCCGTTCTCGATACGGTGATTCGCCGGACGCGGCCTCGACTCGGCGGTTGCGGTTTTCTGGCGCGCCGGCTTTCCAGCCGGCTTTGCGCCCCAGCACGTAACCCCCGCGGGAATCTCAACGGCGCGGGCAAGTCTCGCCCCGGCAAGCCGCTTTGGAAAGCAGTGTTCCGACCGCCGCAGGAAAGGGCTGGATCGGTCCCCCCCCTCGCCTTTTGCTGCCGCCGTTACTCGCCGATCTTGACCCGGTAGAACTGCGCGGCGTTCGGGGCGGCGTCGAGGAACTCGCCCGCCATTGGCGCCGAATTGGTGAAGATATTCTGCCAGCCGTTGGGATCGCTCGGATCGGCACTTCGCTGGAGATATTGCGGGACCGTGCTGCCGGCCTTCCAAGTGAGGTGGACCCCGCCCGCCTCGATTTCGATTGCGGTGATGCGGAGAGACGACTGTGGATCTTCCGGGTCGGTGCCGGCGAGGTACTCGGCGCGATTGCTGAAAGCGTCGCCGTCGAAATCGCCGTCGGCGGGTTGATCGAGATTGCCGAAGTGTTGAAGTTCCCAACCGTCGGGAATGCCGTTGCCATTGGCGTCCGGGTTCTCGATCGTGGCCACCTGGAACGGCGTGGGCAGCGACCAGTCGCCCAGCAGCATAAAGTCGCGGGCGCGGGTGCGCAGCAGCACGTTGGTAGTCACGCCAGCGCCAAGGTCGGTGAGCGCGTTCCAAACCAGCGTGTGGTCGCTGCCGCCAGGCAAGGCCGTCACGCGGGTTGCGGCGCTGTAAGCGGCGCCGTCCAGGGCCAAAAGCGTGGCGTCCTGCCAATTCGTCGAGCCGGCAAGCTGATATTGCAGGAACGGTGTGGCGGCGTTGCCCTCGGCATCCCAGAGCCGGACGTTAAGCGCCGCAAAGTTGCCCAGCGGATTGGCCGACGGCAGCACTGCGGCGGCGGGCGCGGTTTCCGGGAGTGATCGCAGATTCGGCAGACTCTCTTGCGGCGGCCAGAGAATAACGTCGCAACGATTGGGCATGGCCGGATCGACGCGCAAGCCGGCCAGGGCCTCGCCTGGTTCCAGCGTCTTCACACCCGCCAGCGCATGCCACGCTTTGCCGAAGTGATGCGCGCTGAACAATTGCCGCTGTAACGGATTCGTCGCGTTGCTCGCCGTCCAGGCGAACACCTGCCCGTCCGGCTCGCCGGTGAAAAACACCTCGTTGCTGGCGTTGAGGAAATTCACACAAGCCAGACCGTAACTCTGCGCCGGCGTCAATGCGGCGATGGGCGTTCGCGAAAGTGTCAACAAACTCGCGTTTGTGCCGCTCATCAGATACTCGGCGGTAACGAAATCGTCGCCCGTATCAATCGAGCCGCAGACGTTCTTGTCGTCCGCGAAAGTATAGAAGATCGAAAGGCCGTTGGTGCCGTGAAGAGAACCAGAGGCGAGGGAGTAACCGCGTAAGTCGCTCGCCCGCGATACGCTTGGCTCGGAGACTGTAACGCCCGCACCTCCCCCGGAAGAGGTCGAGAGAGATGCAATCTCCGCCCAGTCCAACACGCGATTGTAAATCAGGATATCGTCCAATGCTCCTTGGAAAGACTCATTGGGGTCAAACGCCCCACCGACGCTGTCCTGGTCGTTGCCGAACACCACGGAACCGCCAGCCTGGAGTGGGGAACCAGGCGTTAGCATGCCGGTAAACACCAAAGCTCCATCCTTGTACAAACGACATTCGCCATCCGAGCTGCGCCACGTTGCCGCGACATGATGCCAGCTCCCATCCTTGACCGAAACGCCACTGAACTGCGACACGTTGTGAGCAACAATGTTGAGGTTGGCTGGGTAGTTCAGAAGGAACTCGTTGTTATTTGCGGCGGACGTGGCGTAAGAGAGCACGGTCGCCTGATCTGGAGAAACCAATGTTTTGATAAAGATCGAAACTGTGATCGTCGATGTTGGGAAGTTCGTGAACGGATTGATGATCACATAATCGTTCACAGTTCCCGCCAAGGCCAGGGCTGAGGCGGACTCGCCGAACCGATTCGTGGTCCAATTGCCACCGAAAACTTGCGCATGGTTTTGGTTCCCGCTTGAGTCCTGCCCATTCGCGTCCAAGGAATAATGACCAACCAGACCCTGCGCATTCGCTGCGACACCCAATTGTATTCCACCCGTATCGAGAAGCCGCAGGCTCTCAACTGCAGTTGAAGAGGCGGAGGCGATCGTTCCCAGCCCGCGGTGCGACGTATTTGTGTCAACCAGGGACCGGAACCAATTCGTCCTGAACGTGAGTGATGACAATGAGCCATCTGCCGCATTCGTTGTCGCAAGACTCACCAGCAAATCTCGTCCTCGCACCCCCAGCACAAATCCCGCCTCGTTAATCGAGGTCGCCACCATGTTTGTCTGCCACACGCCGCCGGAGTTCAGCAGTTCCACAATCCGTCCGGTGCCACCGGCTTGCCGCAGGCCGGCGTAAATCGCCGGGCCCGGCCGATTCGTCACTTGGCCGATTGCTAGCGAGGTGACGCCAAAAGAACCGATGTCCACGCGCTGGGTGGACCAACTGGTCCCGGTTTGCGTGAGCACGAGCAGCCAGTTCACGTTGGTTCCCGGATCGCCGTCGCCGCCGATCACGATTTCCTCCGCGCCCTGCCCGTCCAGTTGTCCCACGCCCACCACGAAGTTGCTCGGCGTGAAGGGCAGCGCGAGCGAGGCGATGTTCTTGCCCGGATTGCCCAGCAGGTTTGGCGCACTGTTGGCTTCAATCGGGTCGGTGTCGGCGAGCCATTCCTGGTAGTTTGACCAGCCATCGCCATCCGCGTCGCCGTAAGGGCCATCCGAGGGCGTGCCATTGGTCAGGCCGTGGAGGAATTGCCAGAGCACCGGCAGACCGTTTGTCTCGCTGGCTCGGGACAGCACGGTCTGGCGCACAAGATTGCCATTGCCATCGTACGTGTAGGCCAAGGAAATGCCGCGCGAGGATTCCATACCGACCAAGCGGTCGTTCTTATCGTAGTAAAACCGGTTGGTGTGCTGGCCGTTGTTCAGCGCTTCGTAAACGCTCGTGCCGGGCGCGAAAAACGGATTGCGCGGATCGAGCTGGTCAACGGGGTTTGGGTGCGCGAGGTCGTACTGGTAAACCTGCAAATTGGAAACGCCGGCGGGGCCAATCCGAGCGGCATCGTTCGCCAACGGGTTTAAGCCGTGCTGGACTTCCCATCCATCTGGGACATCGTCGCCATCGGTGTCCGCCTTGAGCGGGCCGGTGGCGTAGGCGAACAACTCGTCGTAGTCGTTCAGGCCGTCGCCA
>JAKCAB010000381.1 GCA_021839785.1 bacterium
CTTTGCCGCGGAAGCCAACGACCGGCTCAGCCTCGCTGCGATTGGCGCCGGCGGCCAGGCCCGCGCCGACCTCGATCAAATGCCCGCCGACGCGATCAATGTGGTCGCGCTGTGCGACGTGGACCAGGCCCGCGCCGGCGATACTTACCGGAAATACCCGCAGGCCAAGCGCTTCACGGACTTCCGCCGCATGCTCGACGAGATGGACAAAGGCATCGACGCCGTTCTGGTGGGCACGCCGGATCACACGCACGCCGTGGCGGCGGTGGCCGCGATGGAGCGGGGCAAGGCCGTTTATTGCGAGAAGCCGCTCACCCGCACCGTGCATGAGGCGCGCGTGATGCGCGAAACCGCCTTGCGCACCAAGGTCGTGACGCAAATGGGCAACCAAGGCTCGGCCACGGCGGGCTTGCGCCGCGCGGTGGAGCTGGCCTGGGGCGGCGTCATCGGCGAAATCCGCGAGGCGCACGTGTGGTTCGACGGCGGCAACGGCCCGCTCGAGCGCCCGAAAGACACCCCGCCGGTGCCGCCAACGCTGGACTGGGACCTCTGGCTCGGCCCCGCCGAATTCCGACCTTACAGCCCGCAATACCTGCCGGGCAGTTGGCGCGGGTGGCGGGCGTTTGGCAGCGGCATCGTCGGCGACTTCGGCTGCCACACCGGCAACCTCATGTTCCGCGCGCTTCACCTGGAGCGGTTGTGGAATTTTCCCGAAGGGCAGAAGCCGGAGCGGGTGATCATCCGCGTCGAGGCGCACCCGTCGGAGGTGAACTTGGAAGGCTATCCGCGTTCGTCGCGCGCGGCGCTCGACCTCCCAGCGCGCGGCGACTTGCCACCGGTGAAGTTGACCATCAATGCCAAGGAGAAACCGTCGGCAGACTTGATGCTGGGCTATCCGCAAGCGGGCTGGGGCGATCTGCTGGTGGGGTCCAAAGGGTCGATTTACTCGGACTGCCCGTGGAACACGCATTATGTGCTGCTGCCCGAAAGCAAGTTCGAGAACTTCAAGGAAGGCCCGCCGCAGAGTCTCCCGCGCGTGGGCAGCCATCACGCCGAGTGGGTCGAGGCGTGCAAAGGTCGGGGCAAGACCTTCTCTCCTTTCGAAATGGGCGGTCCGCTGACCGAAATCATGCAACTGACGAACCTTGCCGCGCTCGTGGAAGGGCCGATCGAGTACGACACGGTCAGCGGTCGCATCCTGAATTCCGAGCGGGCGAACGAACTGCTGCATCGCCAATACCGTCCGGGCTGGAGTCTTGGAAAGGCGTGAATCGGTGATGTCGCCGGTGCCCGTTGAGCGCACGCAGGAACGAGAGCGCGGTCTCGGTGGTGGTCAAACCTCGACGACAGGGTTCCTGAGTTCGCCGATTCCCGAGACCGCGATGGCCACCTCGTCGCCCGCCTGAAGCGCGAAGTCGTCTGGCGGCACCGCGCCCGTGCCGGTGAGCAAGACCGCCCCGTTTGGGAACGCGTTCGACCGAAACAGCCAGCCCGCCAGCTCGGTGAAACTACGCTTGATTCGGTTCACGTCGGTTTGCCCGGCGAAGACTTCGGTGCGGTCGCGGCGGATGCGGACGCCGATCGTCCAACGCCGCGCCGTGGCCTCGTCCACGCCGAGCAGGATCCACGGACCCAGCGCGCAGGAACGCTCGTAGATTTTCGCCTGCGGCAGGTAGAGCAAATTCTCGCCTTCGATATCGCGGGCGCTCAGGTCGTTCCCGATCGTGCAGCCGACGACTTCGCCGCGGGCGTTGAGCACCAGCGCAAGTTCCGGTTCCGGTACCGTCCAGCGCGAATCGTGTCGCACGCCGATGGCCTCGCCCGGACCAACCACCTTTTCCGCCAGCGCCTTGAAAAAGAGTTCCGGCCGTTCGGCCTCGTAAACCCGATCGTAGGCGGACGCGCTGAACGTGGATTCTTCCATCCGGGCCACCTTGCTGCGCAGGTAAGTGACACCCGCGGCCCAGACTTCCTGGCGGTCCACCGGCGCCAGCAGGCGCACGGCCGCGAGCGGTTTTCGCGGCAGGTCGCGTCGCAGCGCCTGGCCGATCGCCTCGGTCGGCGACGCCGCGTTGAGCACCTCGGCCACCGAGGTCCAGCCGGCCGGTGTGAGGTCAGCCACGGTCTGGTCGTCCAAGACCGCTCCGATGGCCACGCGGTCGGTCGCGCCTGGCGATTTGTCCGTGCGTTCGGTGAAACGGCAAAGTTGGATCACGTTCGGGAGCGTACCGGCCGGTTCGGGGAAGGCACGCAGTTTCGGGGGGCCACGCGGGTGCACGTTGTCCCCGCTAAGAAAGTTCCCGATTCCCCCCTCTTCCCAGCGTTGTGAGTCTTCGGCTAAACTGTTGCGGTGACGGAGCAAGCCTTATTGGCCATGTTGGAAGCGGTCTCGCGGTCGTTTTACCTGACCGTGAAGGTCCTGCCCGGCAGGGTGCGTGAGCCGATCGCGCTGGCCTATCTGCTGGCGCGCGCAACGGACACCGTGGCCGACACGGAGGCGGTGCCGGTCGAGGGCCGGTTGGACTGCCTGCGGCTGTTGCGGGAAAGGATCGCCTCCACGCAGACGACGCCGCTGCCGGCCGGCAGTTTCGCCGAGGCCCAGTCGGCCGACGGCGAACGGCTGCTGCTGAACCGGCTCGAAACGTTGATCGAGTTGCTCGAGCACGAGCCGCCGGAGTTGCGCGATCCGATCCGCGCGGTGCTGGCGACCATTACCAGCGGCCAAGAACTGGACCTGGTGCGTTTTCGTGATGCCGATGCTCAGCACCTGGTGGCCTTGGAGACGGATGCCGAACTGGACGATTACACCTACCGGGTCGCGGGCTGCGTGGGCGAGTTTTGGACCGACATATGCCGGAGCCAGCTCTTTCCGAAAGTGTGGGTGGACCTCAAATCACTGTTGGCCCGCAGCGTGCGGTTCGGCAAGGGGCTCCAGTTGGTGAACATCCTTCGCGACGTGCCGGCCGATCTCCGGCAGGGGCGATGCTACGTTCCCGCCAGGGCGCTGGCTGGGCATGGCCTCGCGCCGGCGGAACTGCTGGACGCCGCGAACGGTCCGCGGTTTCGCCCGCTGTTCACGAAGTATCTGCAAGTCGCGGAGGAGCACCTGGAAAGCGGCTGGACCTACACCACGCTGCTGCCGTACCGGCTGCTGCGGCTCCGGCTGGCCTGCGCCTGGCCGCTGTTGATCGGCATTCGCACGCTGGCGCGGTTGCGCGTCGGCAACGTCCTGGACGCCACCCAACGCATCAAAGTCAGTCGCGGCGAAGTGCGCGCGATCATGGCGCGAACGATCGGCCTTTATCCGTTTCCGGGAATCTGGAACCGGCTCTTTGAACGCGCGCGCCGCCAAGCCGTCCGATGAATCTGCCCGCAGCCCAAGCCCGCCATGCCGCGCTCGCCGGGGAAATCCGGCGGCACGACCACGCCTACTACGTCCTGGCCAAACCGGTCGTCAGCGACTTCGAGTACGACCGGCTGTTCCGCGAATTGCAGGAGTTGGAGAAGCAATTCCCTGAGCTGGCCTCGCCCGAGTCGCCCACCCAGCGCGTCGGCGGCGCGCCCACCGAAGGTTTCAAGCGGGTCAAGCATCTCGTGCCGATGCTGTCGCTCGAAAAGGTCGAGGCGGCCGAGCAGCCCACCAGCACCGACGAGCCCGACCGCGAGAAACGTAATCGTCAGCAGGACGAGAACACGCTGCCGCGCCTGCTGGAATTCGATCGAACCCTCCGCAAGCACCTCGGGCGCGACCGGGTGGAATACGTCATGGAGCCGAAGGTGGACGGCGTTTCCATCGGCGTGCATTACCGGCACGGCAAGCTGGCGCTCGGCGTCACGCGCGGCGACGGGCAGTTCGGCGACGACATCACCGCCAACCTGCGCACCGTGCGCGCCATTCCGCTGGAGTTGGATTTGAAAAATCCACCGCCGCTGCTCGAAGTGCGCGGCGAGGCGTACATCGCCACGGACGCTTTCGAGCAAGTCAATGCCCGGCTGGAAGCCGCCGGCGAGAAAGCTTTTCCCAACGCCCGCAACGCCACCGCCGGCACGCTCAAGCAACTCGATCCGAAGCTTGTTGCTGCGCGGCCCATCAGCGCGGTGTTTTACGCCATTGGCGCGTGCGACGGCCTCGCGTTCGAGACGCACGCGGAAATGCTGGAGGCGTTGGCCCGTTTGGGCCTGCCCACCCAGCGCCGCTGGTGGCTGTGCCACGACATGGACGAAGTGTTGAAGGTTTACCGCGAGGAAGTCGTTTGCCGCTACGACGAGGCGCGCGACCTGCGCCGCCAGTTGCCTTACGACATCGACGGCGTCGTGCTCAAGATGAACCGCATCGCCGACTGGGCGCGCATCCCCGCGAAGACCCGCGCGCCGGGCTATGCCATCGTCCACAAGCCCGTGCCGTGGATCACACCGGCCGAGACGGTGCTGCGCGACATCACCATCCAGGTGGGGCGCACCGGTGTGCTCACGCCCGTGGCGGAGTTGGAACCGGTCTTCGTCCAGGGCTCGACCGTGTCGCGCGCGACCTTGCACAACGAGGACGAAATCCGCCGCAAAGACATCCGCATTGGCGACACCGTGGTCATCCGCAAGGCGGGCATGGTGATTCCCGAGGTGGTCGAAGTGGTGAAGTTCAAACGCCCGCGCGACGCGAAGCCGTTCGATTTCGTGGCGCACCTCGGCGGCCAATGTCCGGCGTGCGGCGGGCCGATTGCAAAGGACAAGATCAAGGGGTCGCGCGAAGATCGCGAAGGCAGCGCCGGAGAAAAAACGACTTCGCCCTCTTCGCGTCCTTCGCGCGACGCCGACGAAGAAGTCGCCTGGCGCTGCCAGAACGTCGCCGGTTGTCCGGCCCAAAAGACCCGCCGGCTCGAATACTTCGCCCACCGCAAGGCGCTCGACATCGAATCGCTCGGCGGCATCGTCGCCGAGAAACTCGTCGAGCGCGGCCTGGTGAGCGAACCGCTCGACCTTTTCGTGCTGCCTGAAGAAAAGCTCGCCACGCTCAATCTCGGCACCGACGACGAACCGCGCGTGTTTGGCGCCAAGAACGCCGCCAAAGTGAAGGAGGCGCTGGAGCGCGCCCGCACGCTGCCGCTGCACCGCTGGCTGCACGCGCTGGCCATCGCGGAGGTGGGCGAGCAGACCGCTTACGACTTGGCGCAGTTCCACGAAACGCTCGAAGACCTCGCCGACTCCAAGCTACTGCGCGACGTGCTGGAGCTTCATCGCTTGCGCGAAGAGAAACGCAGAGCCGAAGCCGACGCCACCGGCCAGCGCCTCATCGACGCCGGCTTCGCGCAGCCTTCGAAAAAGAAAGACGCCGCGCCGCGCGATGCCGTGGTGGTGGTTGGACCGGTCGCCGCGCGAGCCGTTCTGGACTGGTTTGCCGGCCCGGCGGGACGCGCGGTGCTGGCGCGTTTGCGGCAGCTCGGCATTTCGCCCCTCGGCTCCGCAAAAGACGCCGCCGTGACGGGCCATCCTTTCGCCGGCAAGACCTTCGTCCTCACCGGCACGTTGCCCACGCTTTCCCGCGACGAGGCCTCCAAGCTTGTCCGTGAAGCCGGCGGCAACGTCACCGGCTCGGTGAGCAAGAACACGGACTACGTCCTGGCCGGCGAAAGCGCCGGCTCGAAGCTCGACAAGGCCCGCGAACTGGGAACCCGCGTGCTGGACGAAACGCAGTTCCGCGCGATGCTGGGCGGCGAGCGCAAGTCTGGCTCTTCCGCGGCGCAGAGCTCGCTGTTCTGAACGGGACCCGGCATGAGCGAACCCGCCTTGGATTGGCCAGCCTTGGAGCGACTCCGCACGGCGTT
>JAKCAB010000207.1 GCA_021839785.1 bacterium
AAGTCGCCGTCATCGACATGAAGACCGTCTTCGATGGCTACTGGAAGACCAAGCAGTCGGACGCCACCATCAAGGAACGCCAGGGCGACTACGACAAGGAACGCAAGAAAATGGCGGACGACTACGAAAAGCTCAACGCCGAATACCGGGAACTGGACAAAAGCGCCCGCGACCCCGCCATCTCCGCCGACGAACAAAAGAAGCGCAAGGACACCGCCAACAGCAAGCTGCTCGAAATCCGCGAAATCGAGCAGAGCGTCCAGAACTTCGACCGCAATTTCCGCTCCCAGATCACTGAACAAATCCAGCGGATGCGCGAAAACATCTTCAAGGACATCCGCGAAGTCGTGGACACGAAGGCCAAGGCGGCCAACTACAACCTCGTCATCAACACCGCCGCCGAAAGCACGCAGGTGCCCGTGTTCATGTTCGCCGCCGGGCTGCCCGACTTGACCCAGGAAGTGCTGACCGAACTCAACGCCAAGGCGCCACCGGGCGCGCTGGACATCAAGAAAGACGCTCCCGCGAAAACGGACGGCAAATAACCGGCGTCTCCCATCATACATGTGCTTGCGAAGGCCCCGCCGCGCGGGGCCTTTTGCTTTTCGGCCAGGCCATGCCTGAACCTGCCAGCGCTCCCAACCGCGGAAATCGAGTTGAACTCTTGGCGTTTGCGGCGTGAAACGCCGGCTTGAGGCCAGGCGGTGGCTTCCGAACTCCCTTCGAGCCAGCTCGGCTACATCACCGCCCTTCACACCTTCTCCATTCGCCATCTTGCGCGGCCAACCCGTGTCGGGCACTTTTCGCCCATGCCCCAAAAGCAACTTCGCCGTTTTCACCCGCGGTTCATGACTTCCAGCCTGCCGGTCTGGTGGCTGGTCCTCGCGCTGACGGCGTGGCTGGGGGCGGCACTGGCAATCAATGCGGGGCAAGCCCTGGACGGTTTCCACGACGACGTGGACGGCCGGCCGCGACCGCAAGGATCGGCGTGGGACATTGGCGCCTCCGAGATCGCCTCCGAGAGCCTGCCGACGGGACTCAACTTCATTTCCGGTCCGGTCAACGGCGCCTTCATCGAGCGGGGCGGCAAGTCCATCGCGGTGTACGGCGACCCGTCGGGACGGCATCCCACGCCCGAGCTGGTGCTGTTGGCGGAAGCGCGTCGCGACGTCACCTGGGAGGCGCGTGACTTGGCGCAACGCGGTGCCAAAATTGTAGCGCCTCAACAGGAGGCAACCCTGCTGAGCCATCCGGAGCGGTTCTGGGCCGAACTCCGCGAGAAACGCTTTCACGACTATGCCGAGCAAACCACCAAAGTACCGAGCGAGCCGATGCCAGTGAGCCGCACGGTCAAGGGCGGCGATCGTCTGGCCTGGGCCGATCTTACCTTCCGCGTGTTCGACACGCCGGGTTACACCCGCGGAGCGGTGAGCTACCTGGTCGAGTTGGACGGCCGGAAGGTCGCATTCACCGGTGACCTGATCCGCGACGACGGGAAACTGCAGGACCTCTTCAGCCTCCAGGACGCGATCCCCGAGGCCAAAATCGGGGGGTACCACGGCTGGGCGGGGCGGCTGGGCGAACTGATGGCCAGCCTCGACCGAGTGGCGGCCGAGAAGCCAGACCTGTTGGTGCCGCTCCGCGGACCCGTCATCCGCGATCCGGCGGCAGCCATCGCGCGGTTGCAACGGCGAATCCGGGCGGTCTATGCCAATTACCTGTCGATTGACGCGCTGCGCTGGTATTTCAAGGACGATCATATCCGAGCCAAGGCGCGGCGCGTCTTGGGACCGCAAGCGCAAGTCGATTGGATGCCGATGGCGGAAACGCAGCCGTTGCCCGCATCGATCGTCGCGATCTCCAATTCGCGGCTCATCCTGGCGGCGGATCGCTCGGGATTCCTGGTCGATTGCGGCGGGACCGGCATCATCGACGAATTACGCCGGTTGCGTGCCGCCGGAAGGCTGACCTCGGTCGAGCACGTCTTTGTGACGCATTACCATGACGACCACACCGACGCCTTGCCGGCGTTGGTCGCGGAGTTTGGCGCAAAGGTCCATGCCTGCGGCAGCCTGGTGGATCTGATCGAGCGGCCGGGAGATTACCGGCTGCCGTGCCTGACGAAAAACCCGACCGAAGTCACGGCCAAACACCGCGACCGCGACACCTGGCAGTGGAAGGAATTTCGGTTCACGATCTTCGATTTCCCCGGCCAGACGCTGCATCACAACGCCTTGCTCGTCGAACAGAGCGGCGGCTGGTCCGCGTTCTTCGTGGGCGATTCGTTCACGCCTTCGGGCATCGATGACTACTGTCTGCAGAACCGGAATTTTCTGCGCGAAGGCGCGGGTTTCCTCCGCTGTCTCGATCAACTGGAGAAACTGCCGGCGGGTTGCCTGATTCTCAATCAACACGTCGAACTCGCGTTCCGTTTTTCGCCGGCGCAGGTGTCGCGGATGCGCGAGACGCGGCGCCAACGGATTTCCGTGCTGCGCGAGCTGCTCCCCTTCGACGATCCGAACTACGGCCTGGACGAAAGCTGGGCGGTCCTGCACCCGTATTGGAGGACCGTTCAGCCCGGCGCTTCCGTACCGTTGACGCTGCGGATCACGAACCACTCGCCCGTGGAGAAAATGTTCCACGCGACCCTTCACGCTCCAGCGGGTTTCCAAGTGACCGGCAGCGAGTCGATTCGCACCGCGCCAGGCGCCGACGACGCGATCCCCTTCACCGTGCAGGTGCCGGCGGACGGGGCGGCCGGTCTTCACGTAGTCATCGCGGATGTGGGCTGGGACGACACGGAATTTCGCGAATGGATCGAGGCCGTACTCGAAATCGCGCCTTGAACTTGGAGCGATCGGATCGTCCCGCCAACCGCCACCACACTGGAGGTTCACTCACCGCACAATGCCGGCAATGGAACTCGGTGCGGAGACGACGGGCGGGCCTTTGGGTGGGAGGTACCGGGCGATGACGACCACACGCTCCCGCGTGAGTTGCTGCGGCGCCCAGGAAAGCACCAGATTGTAGCCGGTCCCCAGCGCCGTGGTGAACTCATAGCCGGCCAGGTCGGCGGCGCTAAACCGCCAGGTGTGAAACGGCTTCGCGCCCGGAGCGGTGTCGAGGTTGCCGTCGTAGGCCACGATCTCCAGGTGTCCTTTGCGGATCGGCACCGCCTTGGGTTCGTCCTGATTGGAGGCAAAGACCTTGATGGCGATGCCGTCGGCGCCGGGCTTGCCATCCAGGTTCAACGCCACCGGCATGCTCAGCACGTTGAGTTCATGGATGGCGGCCGCCGCCGGCGAACCGGCCCGCGCGGAATCGGTGGTGCACCCCGCGCACAACACCAAAGCCAACCAGGTCCCCAGCAACGCGGGCCAAACGCCAGCGAGCAACAGCCACGGCGCTGGCGACTGCGCTCTGTTTACCAACGCGCGAGGGCCCACCGCCGCGGCGACACGGCCACCGCTACAAGGTCTGGCGTGGAAGCCAGTCTGCGCCGTGCCGTTTTGTCGGCCGGCGGTCATGGCCGGTTGGCCTGTCTGTGCGACTCGCTGCGCTGGCATGGCGGCCTGTGCGTTGGTCGATTCGCCGGCGGCCCGGCGGCAACTATTTGGCCGGTTCCTTCGGTTTGGAATCATCCGGCTTCTTCTCCGGTTCGGCCTCGGGAGGGTAGATCTGGTCGATGATCCGCTTCTGCAACGGATCGCGGCGGAGTTGGTTCTTCAAGTCCGAAGCTTTCAATTCCTGCTCGGTGAAAACGCGCGCGTCCACGCCGGCTGCCTCGCCAGTGCCTTTGATCAGAATCTGCGGCGTCAAGACGATGAGGAGTTCCTTGCGGGTCTTGGCGTTCGAGCGGCTGCGGAAGAGCACACCCAATCCGGGGATGTCGCCCAACAGCGGCACCTTCTTGGTGCGCACGTCGTCGATGGTGCCGATCAAGCCGCCGATCAGCACGGATTCGCCGCTTTTGACGGTGACCGCGGTGGTGGCGGTGCGCTGGTTGACAATCGGCGCCTTCACGCCGGGGCTGATGTCCACCGTGGAACTGGAGAGGTCCGAGATGCTGGGCGCCAGGTCCATCTTCACGTACCCGTCCGGGCTGATGCGGGGGGTCACCTGCAGAATCACCCCGATGTTTTCGTACATGAACTGATTGACGGTGCCGCCTTGCGGCGTCACCTGGTTGGCGGTGATGAACGGAACGCGCTGGCCGATGTTGATCGTGGCCTCCTGGTTGTCGGCCGTCAGGATTTGCGGCCGGCTCAGCACTTCGAGCCGGCCCTCGTTTTGGAGCGCGCGAATCAGGAACTTGTAATTGCTGCCGGTGATCGAGGCCCAGTAGCCGCCGAAGTCTTGCAGCAATTGCTGCTGGCCGAAATCCGTGCCGGTGCCCACCGTGGGATTCCCCATCGAGGCGTACTTCCATTCGACCCCCAACTCGGTGGTCGAATCCAGCGTCACTTCCGCCAGCAACACCTGGATGAGCACCTGCGGCTGCGGCTGGTCGAGCTCCTCGACGAGCTTCTGCACCTCGTCGAAGTACCGCGGGCTGGCCGAGATGAGCAGCGTGTTGCTGTTGGTCTCGGACACAATGCTCACCTCGCGGTCGAGGATGTTCTGCGCCGTGCCCACGCCGGTCGGACCGAGGATGCTGGTGATGCGCTGAAGGTCTTGCTGCAGGAAGGTGCGCAACGAGGTCTCCACGGCCTGCGAACGCGCGTTCTTCAGGCGGTACACCTCGGCCTTGCGCTCCTGGGCCGGCGTGCCGTCGAGCGTCTCGATGATCTGGGTCGCCAGCTCCACGTAATGCTCCGTGCCGCCGATCAGCAGGCTGTTGGTGCGGAGGTCCACTGTCACCGACAAGGCAGATTCCTCGGCCGAGCCCACCACTGCGCCGTTTTCATCAACCTCTGTCGGGGCCACCACGCCGTTGGTGCCGCCGGGCGGCAGGGTGTATTGAATGTACTGCTGGTTCGCGGCCGTGGGAGCGCCGGTGTTCTGCAGGCGGAACAAGGACGTGAGCACCAGCGCCATCTGGCGGGCATCGGCGTTCTTGAGGTTGAAGATCTTGATCTTCGCCACCGTCGGCGCGGTCTCGTCCAGGTGCTGGATCATCCGGTCGAGGAGGTCCATGTAATCCAGCGGCGCCGACACCACGAGCGAGTTGGCCCGCGGATCGGGCACGATGATGATGCCTTCCTTCAACGCGCTGGTGAGGAGCTGCTCGCCGTCCGCGGTGCGGGCCATGAACTGGAGCAACGACTGCCGGTTCGGGCTGGCGTCCGTGAGTTCCTTGGGATTGTTGTTGAGCACATTGTTCAACACCGTGGCCATCTCGGCCGCACGCGCGTTCTTGAGCGGGAAAATGCGGATTTCCGCCACGCGCGCGACCTGGTCGGTGTCGAGCTTCTTGACCAGTTCGGCCACGCGTTTGAGATCGGTCTCGCCCGCGGAAACGATGATCGCGTTCAGGCGCTCATCGACGTTGATGACCACCGGCGACAAGCCGCCGCCCGCCGTGGGCCCCGCCGTGCCGGAGGTGCCGCGGAACAACGACTGGAGCGTCTGCTCCACCCGCCGCGCGTCGGCCTTGGCCAATTGAAACACCTGCACCTGCGGGCCGCCGGTCGGTTGCTCGGTGTCGAGCTTTTCGATCAGCGAAGCCACCAGATTCAGGTCGTCGTCGCTGGCGCCAACGATGAGCGCGTTCGACCAGCCGTCGGCGATGACGGTCACCGGCTCCGGCGCCTCGCCCTGGACGCGCGCCGGGCGGTTCGCGAATAGGCGTTGCAGCGTGGTCTG
>JAKCAB010000707.1 GCA_021839785.1 bacterium
AAATCCGCGAGGAGGTCGGCCTCGAGGTGCCGCGACTCGAGTACTTGGTTTCGTTGCCGAACGACTACGAGTACCAAGCCCTCGTAACGCCGGTGCTGGACTTGGTTTTCACGGCGCAGGTGGCCAGCTTCGCCGAGGCGCGCGCGGTGTCGGAAGTCGAGGAACTGGTGATCGTGGCGCCGGACCGGATCGACTTCAGCCAACTCGCCTTTCGCTCGAACGCGGAGGCCCTGCGGCGGTTTGTAGCGACGCGCGTCCGCGAGCGGTCTTAACCGCGATCTGGGCCCGCCGCGACCAGGCCCGGAGCCCGTAGTCGGTTGTCACACGGTTAACGATCGGTTGTCTGAACAGCGGAACGACTGCCAGGGCCATTTGCCCGGACGGATTACGCCCCAGCCCGGCGGCGGGCAACGCCAAGCGGGGTCACCGGGCGGGCAGGTCGAAACGGGCGCCGGCCCGCCACGGCTCTTCGCGCTTGTCCACGATGAGCGTGCGCGGGAGGAACTCGATTTCGTGCCCGAAAAGAACCAGCGTGACCGTGCCGGGCAGGAACGTGGTGTCGAGAAACTCGACCCGCCCAAACGGCACGGCGTCGCGACGATCCGGATCGTCGAAGCGGAGGGTGACGTTCGTCGTCTGGTTCGGGGCGTTCGTGCCGGGGAAGGTGAACCGCACGTCGCGGATGCCAAGCCGCGGTTGGACGACCGCGACGATGGGCGTGCCGTTGGTCTGAACGCCGAAGGTGACCTCCCACGGCCCCTTTCGCGCGCGCCATTTCTGGACCGCCCAAAAGCCGCCGAAGTAAAGGACGGCGCAGACGGCAAAAACCGCGAGGGCTTGTCTCCCGAACCGTTCCGGTGGCGCATCCATGCGGGGCAGACGTTGTGGCCGCGCCGGGCCAAGTCAAGTCTAGGCGGCCGGCCTCGTCGCATTCCGGTTTGCCAAGCGAAGGAGGCTGGCTAGTTTTGCCGCGCACTATGGATTCATGCGCATGACGACGAAAGCGAATGAGCGTCGCAATTTCCTGAAGGGCTTGCTCGCGGCCGGATTGGGCGGCTTGGCGGTGGCCGTGCCAACCGGTGTCGGTTTGGCCGTAGTTATCGAGCCGCTTCGGCGTGCCGCTGTTGGCGCGGGTTGGACGAAGATCGCCCCGCTGGCGGCCCTGCCGGCCGACGGCGTGCCGCGTCGCTTCGCGGTGGTGGCTGACCGCGTCAACGCCTGGACCAAGACACCGGCCGTCCCGGTGGGCGCGGTTTATCTGCGGCGGACGGCGGAGCGGCAGGTGCGCGCGTTCAACGTGGTGTGTCCGCACGCCGGTTGCCTGGTGGATTATGCGCCGGCGCGGAGCGGATTCCTGTGCCCGTGCCATAACAGTGCGTTCGGGCTCGACGGGGGGGTGAGCGAGCCGAGCAGTCCCAGCCCGCGTGGGTTGGATGAACTCGAGGTGGAACTGCGCGACGACGGCAACGTCTGGGTCCGGTTTCAAAACTTTCAATCCGGCACGCCCGGCAAAGTGCCGGCATGAAAGCGCTTTGGTCGTGGCTGGACGAACGCACGGGCGCGGTGACGGTCACGCGCCGGCGGTTTTTCGATTCGCTGCCCGGCGGGGCGCAGTGGCGGCGGTGTTGGGTCAGCGCGCTGGTGTTCACGTTTGGTGTCCAAGCGAT
The DNA here is from genome assembly GCA_021839785.1 of bacterium. The sequence continues at coordinate 1,668 of JAKCAB010000707.1, forward strand.
CACCGGCTTTTGCCTGCTCACCGGCTACAGCGCGAGCACCCAGACGGCGTGGGAGAGCGTTTTTCATCTCCAGTTCCAGACGCCGGTCGGGTGGCTTTTGCGGGGCCTGCATGTGGTGGCGGCGCAGGCGTTCGTGGTTTTGCTCGCGCTGTATTTGCTGCAAATGGTGATCCGTGCGGCGTACCTGGCGCCGCGCGAGTTGAACCTCTGGCTGGCGCTGGTGCTGTTGCCGCTGGCGATCGCGCAATCGGTCACGGGCTGGCTGCTGCCGTTCGACCAGAAGGGTTACTGGGCGGCCCGCGTGCCGTTGAACATCCTCAGCGTTGTGCCGGGGCTCGGGCCGGCGCTGCAGCGGCTCCTCATTGGCGGACCGGAAGTGGGGCATCGAACCCTCACGCGGTTTCTCGCGTTGCACGTCACGCTCCTCCCGCTGGCGATCACGGCGACGCTGGGCTTGCTGCTCCACGTTTCGCGGCGAAACGTCGGGCGGACCGCAGCGCCGGCGGGCGCGTCCTGGTGGCCCGACCAGGCGTTGCGCGATGCCGTGGCCTGTCTGGCGGTGCTGGTGACGTTGCTGTTCTTCGTGCTCAAACCGCACTTCGGCGGGCACGGCGACGCGTTTCCCGAACTGCTGGCGCCGGCGGACCCGACCGAGCCGTATGCCGCCGCGCGACCCGAGTGGTTCATGCTTTTCCTGTTCCAATTCCTCAAATACTTCCGGGCTGGTTCGGAGATCTGGGGCGCGGTGGTGGTGCCCACCTTGGTTCTCCTGGTCATCGCCGCCATGCCTTGGATCGGGCGCTGGCGGCTCGGAGTGCGATTCAACACTGGGTTCATGGTCGCACTCGCGGCGGGTGCGCTGGCTTTGGGCGGACTGGCGTGGAAGGAAGACCGCGCCAATGCCACGTACCAGGCGGCGGTGGTGCGAGCCCAAGCCGAGGGCGCGCGCGCGCGCGAGCTGGCAGCGGCGCCCAACGGGATTCCCGAAACTGGTGCCCTGGCGCTCGTGCGAGCCGACCCGCGCACGCAAGGCCCGCGGCTCTTTGCCCGGTATTGCGCCAGTTGTCATCGCTACGATGGCCACGACGGTTTGGGCGCCCAGCCTTCCGCTCCGCCGAGCGCGTCGGACCTGAAAGGCTTCGCGAGCCGCGCGTGGCTGGCGGGCTTGTTGAACCCAACGAACGTGGCGACGCCGCATTACTTTGGCGGGACGAAGCTCAAGGAAGGCAAGATGGTCCGGTTCGTTCAGCGCGACGTGGCGGGCTTCGACGCTGCGAAGCAGGCGCAACTGGCAAAGGTCATCCTGGCCCTTTCGGCGGAGGCCGGCCTGAACGCGCAGCGCGAAGCGGACGCGCGCGAGGCCACCGCGATCGCCGAGGGCCGGGAACTCATCCGCTCCCAGGCAATGCGGTGCACCGATTGCCACCAATTCCAGAAACCGGACGAAGACGCGACCGCGCCGGACCTGACGGGTTACGGTTCGCGGGCGTGGCTGATCGATTTCGTGAGCAACCCGGCGCACGAGCGCTTTTACGGGCGGCGCAACGACCGCATGCCCCGGTTCGGCGCGGACGGCACGCTGGACGCGCAGGCGTTGGGTTTGGTGGTCGATTGGCTGCGCGGCGACTGGTACGAGCCGGCGGCGGTGGCCGAAGCGCGGTAAGGGAGCGGGCGGTGGCAAGCAGGCGAGGCTGAGGCTCCGCCGGTAATCGATTTGCCCGAAACCCGGGAGCCGAAATCCGGAATCCGAACCGGCGCTTGAACGGGCTTCGGCGTTCGGGCTTCGGTTGTTTTTCGGTTCTCGGATTTCGGATTCCGGCTTTGCGCTCCGGACAACTCGCCATGCGGGCCACGGTTCGCCGGCGCTTCGGCTCACCGCCCGGCACCGCCGCGCCCATTTCCGCGTTCCAAAAGTCTTTGAAACCCGCCCGCCCGGCGCGCAGTCTCAACGTGCGGGCGGAGATCCGCGGCGGACCGCCCCCAACGGACGCGCCAGTCGGCGCGTGCCGCCTCAGCGATGGAAGACGACATCCGCGAACGCCTGGCTGCGCAGCAGTACCGTGAAGCCTTCGAGCTGCTGGTGGAGCGGTTCAAAGACAAGGTCTTCCGGCTCGCGTTCAGCATGTTGCGCGACCCGGCCGCGGCCGAAGACATGGCCCAGGATATTTTCCTCAAGGTGTGGAAGGCGCTGCCCGGTTACCACGGCGCGGCCTCGGTCTCGACCTGGCTTTACACCATCGCGCGCAACACCTGCCTGACCGAGTTGAAGCGCCGCGCCGCCCGCCTGACGGTGTCGCTCCAGGCGCCGGAGTTGGAAGGCGCTGTGGACGCCATCCCCGCGATGCAGACCAGCGACCCTGAGAGCGGGGCCGGGATGGACACGCACGCGATGCTCGATCGCCTGCCGGACAAATATCGGCGGGTGGTCACCCTTTTCTACCTGGAACAGAAATCATACGAGGAAGTGTCCGCCATGCTGGGCCTGCCGTTGGGCACGGTGAAAACGTTTTTGTTCCGCGCGAAGAAGGAACTGCTCAGGATTGCGTCGCGGCGACCGATGACGGCCGCGCTGGCCTAATCCGCTGATCGGAATTGTTATGGCTTGCCCAGAATTCGAGATGTCCGTCGCCGCCTGGCTGGAAGGCCAATTGCCGGCCGGCGAGCGCGAGGCGGTCGAGCGCCACCTCATCGGGTGCGTGGAGTGCCGGGCGTTTGCCGAGGCGTTCCGCCACCTCGACGCGGAGCTGGTTCGGGCGGTGAAAGCGCCGAAGCTGTCCGCCGACTTCGCCGCGCGGCTACGCCAGCGCATCGATGCGGAACCGCCCGCGGTGGTGGCGGCACGCCGGGCCGAGTTGAAACGCCGGCTCCAAGCGGAGTACGAAGCCGGTTTGGCGCGAATGCAACGGCGTTTCCACTCCTTCGGCGCGGTGTTGGATGTGCTCGCTTCGGGTTGCCTGTTGGCGGGCGCGGCCACGGCCGCAGTGGTAAATGCGCCAAGATTGCTTCAGTTCCTGCCGGCCAATCTGCGTGGCCTCCCCGACCCGACGCTGGTGGTCAGCGCGGTGGTCGGCGCGGTGTTCTTGCTGGCGGGCGGAATCGCTGCCTGGCGCACGCGGGGCCGCGTCGGTTCGTGGGTGTGAACTTCGCGGGAATCGCGCCCGGCCGGCGCGTCAGAAGGGCTCTTCCTTCTTCTCCTTGCCCGGCTTCGGCTTGTTGCCGAGTCGGATGGCCAGATTGTTGAGTCCGCGCACGATCCGCACGGCTTCCTCGCGAGTGGCGTCCGGCGTGAAGGTGAGGACGCCGTCCTTGATGGGCACGGTCATTTGGGGCGCCGCCAGCCACCGACCTTCGGTGAACATGCTGTAAATGGCCAGGCGCTCGCCGCGGTAGGTCGAACTGATGCTCTCCAGGGTAAGCGTGCCGCGGAAATCGAATCTCACCTGGATGGCAAAGCCCCCGACAACATCGACCACCTTGGCGTCGATGAGGCTGCCTTCGTCCAGGACCGGTTCCTTGTTGATCCGAATCAGGATCGGGGAGGCCCGAAAGATGGGGACCACCGTGGTCTTGGAGCCCGTGGTGTCGAAATCGGTCTCCAGGTAGAACCGCAGGGTGCTGGCCTCCTTCTCGTGTTCTCGTTCTGCCGCCGACTTGCAGCCCGTCGCCACCACCGTCAGCAGGAGTGCGAGTAAATAGGAGTTGAACCGCAATGAACCCAAATTCATAGTCTTGGAAAAGAATCGGAACCGGAAGGCAAAGTAAAGACACATATGGGCAAGCAGTACAACAAGGTCCTCAAACGAAACCGCCGCGCGCGTCACCTCAAACGCAAAAAAAGCGCGGCCAAGGCGCCGAAGACCGCACCGGCACCGGGCGCTGAAACCGCCGCCCCACCTCCCGCCCCCGCGCCGGCTGCCTGAAGTCAGCCTCGCTTTACCAGGCCACCCCCCGAGGGTGGCCTTTTTCGTTGCCGGCCGGGACGCCGACCGTTGGGCGTGGCAAGGGGGAACGCGATCCTCCGGTCCTGAGACCCGAAAGCCGAACGCCGAAACCCGAAAGGAACCCCGAAAGCCGAGGTCCGAACGGCG
>JAKCAB010000205.1 GCA_021839785.1 bacterium
TGAGCAAATTGGCGGGGGACGGTCTGCGCATGAGTCGATCAGACGCTACCCGCCCGGACGGGGTTGTCGCGCCGCGCGGAACAGGCGGAGCCTGGCGTAATCGCAACGGCCGCCGAGGAGGGCGTGGGCGCCACTGAGGGTTTGCCACCCGGCGCGATCGAAAGCGGCCTGCATTTCCGCCGCTTCGGCGGAGGTGAAGAGGCGCTCCAATTCGAGCGCTTCACCAGCTTCCACGGCGTTGGCCAGGTGCGTCGAAACCGTGCCTTCGCTCAACGCGCGGGCGCAGGCTATGGTGGCCAGGTCGAGGCCGGATCGAAACAGACGCAAAGTTTCGCGAACCGTGCCGGTCATGAGTTCGCCCCGCGTTTTCATCGTGCTCGTGGAAGGTTGGGCCAGGCGAGATTCGGCCTCCGCAAAGCGTTGCCGCGGGTTGCCGCGAAGGTGGGCGGCAATTTCTTCCAGGAACGCCGGTCCGTAAGCGCGCAACTTCGCTTCGCCCACGCCAGAAACGCGGCCGAACTCGGCCGGCGTGGCGGGGTAGGTGCGCGCCATCCAGCGCAGCGAGGCGTCGCCGAACACGATGTAAGCCGGGACGCCTTGCGCGTCGGCGATTTGTTTGCGCAGTTGGCGCAGCTTCTCGAACAACAACTCGTCGCAGGCGATTTCGCCCGCCCGTTTCACGCCCGGCGCAGGCGCCGCCAGTGGTCGCGTGAGCGTGATGCGGCGGCGGTCTTTGAGCGCGGCCAGACCTTCGGCCGTCAGTTGAAGCGTGGGGAAACGGCCCGCGTCCTGTCCGAGGTAGCCGAGACGGACCAGTTCGCGCGCGATCGATCCCCATTCGTCGCGGGTGTGCTCCATGCCGATGCCGAAGGTGGAAAGCTCGCGATGGCCCCACTCGCGGATCTTCTCCGTTTCGCCGCCGGTCAGGACGGCGACGACGTGGCGCAGGCCGACGTTGAACCCGCTCCGTTGCCGGATGCGATAGACGCAGCTCAGCAGCTTCTGCGCCGCCACCGTGCCGTCGAAGGTCGCCCGCGGCGAAAGGCAGTTGTCGCAAGTACCGCAATTCGCCTCGGGGAACTCCTCGCCGAAATAGTCCAGCAACGCAGCGCGCCGGCACTCGGCGATTTCCGCGTAGTGGACCATCGTCTGCAACTGCTCGCGCGCCCGGCGGCGCTCCTGTTCGTCGGCCTTTTCATCGATGAAGCGAAGCTGCTTGGCCACGTCGCCGGGGCTGAACAGCAACAGACATTCGCCGGGCAAACCATCGCGACCCGCGCGGCCGGTTTCCTGATAGTAGCCCTCGAGGTTCTTCGGCAAATCGCGGTGCAGGACGAAGCGGACGTTGGGTTTGTTGATGCCCATGCCGAAGGCGATGGTGGCGCAGATCACGCGCACTTCGTCGCGCAGAAACCGATCCTGATTTGCGTCGCGCACCGACTTGTCCAGGCCGGCGTGGTACGGTGCAGCCTTCACGCCGTCCTCGACCAGCTTGCCGGCCAGCGCGTCCGCCCCGACGCGGCTGGCGCAATAAACGATGCCGCTGTCCTTCGGGCGCGCGCGCAGAAAGTCGAGTACCTGGCGATAGCCAGCGGATCTTGGTTCGACGCGGTAGAGAAGGTTGGGGCGGTTGAAGCTGGCGACGAACACGCCCGGCTCGCGCAGACGGAGCTGGGTCAAAATGTCGGCACGCACGCGCTCCGTGGCCGTGGCGGTGAGCGCCATGAACGGCACGGCGTCGAGGCGGGTACGGAGTTCGCCGAGCTGGCGGTACTCGGGCCGAAAATCGTGGCCCCATTCGCTGATGCAATGCGCCTCGTCCACCGCGACGGCGCTCACGCCCCAGCCGGCAAGATCGGCCAGCATCGAACCGAGCATCAACCGCTCGGGCGCGAGATAAAGCAGGCGCAGCTCGCGGGCGTGCAGACGCCGCAGACGAGCGCGACGCTCGGCTTCGCCCAGCGAAGAATTCAGGAACGTGGCGGCGACGCCGTTGGCGCAGAGCGCGTCCACCTGGTCTTTCATCAAGGCGATCAAGGGCGAGATCACCACCGTCAAACCCGGCCGGAGCAGCGCCGGGAGCTGGAAGCACAGCGACTTGCCACCGCCCGTCGGCAGCAGCGCAAAGACGTCGCGGCCGGCCAGCGACGCGCGGACGATCGCCTCCTGCAACGGCCGGAAGGACGAGTAACCGAACACGTCTTTCAAAGGCGTGAGCAGATCGAGGTTGTCCGCGGGTAGAGCCGGGGTGGAGGTCGCCATCGCCCGCCGGTATGCGCGAGGCGCCGCCCGAAGTCAACCCACCGGCCGTTCCAGTGGTGTCCTGATTTCAAATGGGTGGCTGCGCCGCTGCGGCGGCGCAGAGCGGTGCGGCAGCACCGCCCCCACCCAGCCGGGACTCTGCCTTTCCGTGCCGGGCGTTCGCAGATGCGGTCAGATCGCGAAGTCGCTGTAGTCCGGCTTGTACGTCTCGGTGGGGGGATGGAGCATCCCCGCCGCGACGGTTTGGTTGGTGCCTTGATCGATCAGGATGAAGGCGCCGGTGAGCCGGTTGGTGGTGTAGCCGTCGAAGATCAGCGGGCGCGAGGTCTTGAGCCGGACTTCGCCGATGTCGTTCAAGCCCAGTTCGGGCGGGTCAGGGCGGGATTCGTAAGTCTCGATGTCGATCCGGCCCGTCAGGCCGGTGACCACCGCCTGCACGGTCTGGTTGGTGTGCTTGAGGAAGTACTTTCGCCCCGGCTGGAGCGGACGCGGGTGCATCCAGGCCACGCGGGCGCGGAGGTCGGCGGTTTTGCCCGGCAGGTTGTCCAAGTCCACGATCATGTCGCCGCGGCTTACGTCCAGATCGTGCGCGAGGACCAGCGTGACCGACTGGGGGCAAAACGCCTCCGCCAGTTCGCCGTCGAAAGTGTGGATTTCCTTGAGGGTCGTGTGTTGTCCGCCCGGCAAAACCATCACTTCCTGGCCGACCTTGACGATGCCGCCGGCGAGTTGTCCGCTGAGGCCGCGGAAGTCATGGAGCCGCGGATCGCGCGGGTTGTTCGGGCGGTTGACCCACTGCACGGGGAAACGCACCGCACCGAGATTCCAGTCGCTGGCGATGTGTACGCTTTCCAAGTGGCGCAACAAGGTGGGGCCTTCGTACCAGGGCGTGTGCGGCGAGGGGTCAACAACGTTGTCGCCGTTCAGGGCGCTGATCGGCACGAACTTCACGTCGCGCAACACGTCGAGCCGCGGCAGAAACGCCTCGAACTGATCGCGGATCTCGCGGAACCGCTCTTCGCTCCAGTCCACGAGGTCCATTTTGTTCACGGCGATCACCACGTGCGGAATGCCCAGCAGGGCCGCGATGTACGTGTGGCGGCGGCTTTGCTCGATCACGCCCTGACGCGCGTCCACGAGCACGACGGACAGGTTCGCCGTGGAAGCGCCGGTGACCATGTTGCGCGTGTACTGCACGTGGCCGGGGGTGTCGGCGACGATGAACTTCCGTTTCGGCGTGGCGAAATAGCGGTAGGCGACGTCGATCGTGATGCCTTGCTCGCGTTCGGCGCGGAGGCCATCGGTGAGATTCGCCAGGTTGATCTGCCCGCCGCCCGTGATGTCGGCCGAGCGCTCCAGCGCTTCGAGCTGGTCTTCCATGAGCGACTTGGAATCGTACAACAGCCGGCCGATCAGCGTGGACTTGCCGTCGTCAACGGAGCCGCAAGTGTTGAAGCGCAGGATCTCGACCGGGTGCGAAGTGGGCGAAGACATGATGAGGAAGGCGTGCGGGGGCTCAGTTCGTTGGGCGCAAAGAAATGGCCGGGGCTAGAACTCGCGGGTGCGATAAAAGCGCGGTTGTTCGCCGGCGTCGGGATCAGCCAGCACCACGCCGCCGACGGTCGCCGCGTTGGTGGACAATGCAGTCCAATGCGAGAGATCGCTTGATTCGTCGAGGATGAGCGTGTGACCGACGTGGCCGTGCAGGCGGAGCAGCGGCGCGCCGTTGGTCATGCCCTCCAGCCGGACAAACGGCAGGGCGTCGTTCGCCAGGAGGAAGTTCGCGCTCACGAAGTCGCCGACCCGCGCGCCGGTGGCCTTTCCCTCGCGGTTGGCGGACTGGTAATGAATGCCACCGTAGATGCGGCTCATGCCCACTTCATCCGCACATGCAGCCAAACTGGTGAACGTACGGAAGACGCCCGGCAGCGAGTCCGAGGTGGCGGTGAACGTAATGGCGTCCGTCCCGTAAAAGCGCGCGAGCACTTCCGCGCTCGCCTTGCTGAACGTGCTGTGGCCGCTAACGTATTCCGGAAAGTTGGGGGCGTTGAGATAGTCCTTCCAGTTCGGATCGGGGTCCGTCGCCGGATTGCCATCTTCGTCGGCTCGCTGGATGGCGGTCACCGGCCGCCAGGTGTTGTAGCGGTACTTGATTTCCCAGCAAACGATGGCGGCATCAGCCTGGGCGAGGCTGATCAGCGTCATCAACCGCGCGGTGTCTTCGAGGCTGGTGTTCCGGCTGCGGATGATGTTGGCGGCGATCTCGTGCCAGTGTCCTGGCGGCATGGCGGTGTAACTGAAGTCCGACCAGAACACCGCGATCTGGCTTTGCCCGGCCGTGCGCACCTGGCTGTTCACCCCGCCAATGGCTTTCACTTCATTGAAGTCTTGCGTGTACTGCTCGCTCGTCATCGGCAGCGGCGGCGGCGGCAGGAATGATTCTTTGTCCGGCAAGGCGAACAGCTTGACGTAACGCCAGTGCGGATCGAGCGGCGGCCGGTAAAACGGCGGCGTGCGGCGCCACTGGCCGGGAGCATCGCTGGGAATGTAAGGCACCTGGGTGTTGGCGCCGTCGCCCCGCCGGGCCTCCAGCATCAAGTCGGCGGCCTGGGTTCCCAAAGCCAGGCCGTTGGTGGTGGTCGCGGAGGCGGGTAGGGCGGACAAGCTTTCATCGTAAAAACTCTGCGTGCGTGCCTGGAAGGACGGGTAAAGCGTCAACATCACCTCGCGACCCGCCGCGATGACCGCCGCCGCGGGCGAAGTGTCCGGCGGAGTGTCAAGGAGCGAAAGGTAAGGCTGATGCGTGTGCGCGATGGAGTTGACCGCGTCGTAGATCGAGGCATCCAGGATGGCCAGGTTGCGGGTCGAGAGCGTTGGCCCGGTGTTGTCGGCCCGGATTGCGTCGAGCATCAACGCGTTCCAGTCGAGGACGGGGTTGGCTTGCGCGGCGGCAACGAAGGCCGCCGCGACGCCGACGATCAGCGAGCGGGCGTTCAAACGAATTCGGTCCGTGGCTGGCCGCATGGCCCATGATCGGAAGCTCATCGCGCTCATGACTGGCGCTAAAAGTAGCCTTGTTTTTTCCGATCTTCCATCGCGGCCTCGCTGGCTTTGTCATCCGCCCGCGAACCGCGTTCGGTCACGCGGGCGGCGGCGATTTCGCCGAGGATGTCGTCCACCGTGTTCGCCGGGCTTTCCACCATGCCGGTGCTGATGATGTCGCCGATGGTGCGGACGCGGACCACCAGTTCCCGCACGTCCTCGGACGGCTTCGGTGGCAACAGGTTCGTCACGGGCAGCCACTGGCCGCGCCGGCGCACGCACTGACGGCGATGGCTGAAGTAGATCGTGGGCACTTCGAGCCGCTCGCGTTTGATGTACTCCCAGACATCCATCTCGGTCCAGTTGCTGAGCGGAAACACGCGCATGTGCTCGCCGGCGTTCAGGCGGGCGTTGTAAAGGTTCCAGATTTCCGGGCGCTGGT
>JAKCAB010000709.1 GCA_021839785.1 bacterium
CCGCCGGTTGCGGTCCACACCTCACGCCCCCCAGCGCTGGTCAAAACCTCCGCACCGCCGGTGGTAGTTAAGACTTCGCCGCCGCCCGCGGCAGTCCGCACTTCGCCCCCGCCGGTTGTCGTCGGCAAACCTGAAGTCCCGACCCATGTTGCCGCGGCGCCACCGCTTACCCCCAAGACGAACGCGACCGAGTCAGTCGCCGCCGCCAAGCCGCCCCCGACCACCAGCGCTCCCACCACCGGGGTGGCGGTTGCGAAAGTGCCGGAGAAACCAACCGTCTCCGAACCACCGCTCGAAACAGTCACCGTGCGGGAAGGTCCGACCATCGTCCCCGGACGCGAGTTGGAAGCCCTGGCCACTGAGACCGCCGACGTTGCGCGAACGCCGTCGGCTGCCGAAACCGCGACCGAGCCCGAGTACGCCGGCGCGGAGCCCAAGAAGCGTTCGTTCATCGCCAAGCTCAATCCGCTGAAATTGTTTGGCTCCAAGGACAAGAAGGTTGACGCGGAAACCGAAAACACGGCTAAAAAGAAGGCCGATGGCAAACGCCCCACACCGATTCCAACGAAGGATTCCGCAGCTCCCGCGCCGCCGCCGCCCGCGCCCGCACGACCGACTTTTCCGCGGTACGTTTACCAGTCGCCCGCCGTGCCCGCGGCCGGGAACACCGCCGAAGCCTCCCGTCTCGTGGCCCAAGGCGTGGCGGCCCACAAGGCCGGGCGAGTGGGCGAGGCGCTCGCGGACTACTCGCAGGCGGTGCAGGCCGACCCCGCCAGCTTCAACGCCCAGTACAACCTGGCCGTGGCCGCGTTCGACCTCGCCGACTGGCCGCGCTCGCTCGCCGCGTACGAGCGGGCGCTCGCCATCGCGCCCGCCGACACCCGCGCCCGGTACGGCTTCGCGCTCGCGCTGGAGCGCGCCGGCTATCCGCTGGACGCGGCCCAGCAACTCGATCAAGTCCTCGCCCGCGAGCCGGCCAACGTCCCGGCCCACCTCGCGCTGGCCAACCTGTACGCCACCAAGCTGGGTGATCGCGCGAAGGCGCAGGAACATTACGAGAAAGTCCTCGCCCTCCAGCCCGACCATCCCCAGGCGGGCCTGATCAAGCGCTGGCTCGGCCCGCTCCAGCCTTGATTGAAACGGGGATCGCGGCCAGTGGAGCCGCGGGCGTGGTCAACCGATTCGGATTCACACCGGATGAAGACGCTCTCGGTCATCGGCTACCTGGGAATGATCGGCGGCCTCCTCGGTCTGTTGGCCACCGGGAGCCTCCTTTTCCGGTCCCCACTCGTCATCGTCCCGCAAGCGGCGGCGGTTTGGCTCCTGATCTGGGCGCGGCTGGCCTTTGGTCGGCGCAGCTTTCATCTGGCTGCGAACCCCACCGAAGGCGGTCTGGTGACCACCGGACCGTATCGGTTCATCCGGCATCCGATCTACACGGCGGTGTGCCTGTTCGCCGGGGCGGGAGCCGCGGCGCACCTTTCAGGAACGACCGCGTTGCTGGGCGGCCTGGTTCTGGCCAGTGCGCTGGCGCGAATCGGCTGCGAAGAGCAGTTGGTGTCGGCGCGGTATCCGGAGTACCGCGCGTACGCGGCGCGGACCTGGCGGATGATCCCGTACGTGTTCTAGGGTGGTGTCTCAGAGTTGGGTGTCCCATGTGTGCGTTCGAAAGCGGCAGAGGACTGCCGCAGTCCAGGACGCGGGCGCCGAATTGAGCGCACTCGACGGCGCGGTAGCGTCCGGGAGTGCGCCAGCCCCCTGGCGCTTGGGCAAGGAAGCGGACAGGCAATTGCGGCAAACCCGGCTGCAAGCCGGCGCTCCAGCGACAACTTTGGGAGGCACTGCCGGACACGACCCGGCCTTGGCGCGGCTTGCCAGGCAAGTTCGAGTCGGCCTAAGCTGCCGCCATGCGTTCCACTTTCGCCTTCCTGCTCTCGCTTGGCGTGACCGCCAGCAGCGCCTTCGCCGCGGCCCCGCTGGCTTTGCACCCGGACAACCCGCATTACTTCGTCTGGCGCGGCCAGCCGACCGTGCTGATCACTTCCGGCGAGCATTACGGCGCGGTCCTGAACCGCGATTTCGATTTCCGCAAGTACCTGGACACGCTGGCGCAGGACGGGCTGAACCTCACCCGGACGTTCAGCGGCGCGTATTGCGAGCCGCCGGGCGCGTTCAGCATCGCGCGCAACACGCTCGCGCCGGAGCCGGGCCGCCTGCTCTGCCCGTGGGCGCGCAGCGACCAGGCCGGCTACGCGAACGGCGGCAACAAATTCGACCTCACGCGCTGGGACGACGCGTATTTCCAGCGCCTGCGCGAGTTCGTTGGTTACGCGGCGAAGCGTGGCGTGGTGGTGGAGTTGAACCTGTTTTGCCCGATGTACGAGGACACGATGTGGCGGCTCAGTCCCATGAATGCGGCGAACAACGTCAATGGTCTTGGCGCCATCGCCCGCACGAACGTCTATACCCTGGACAAGGACGGCGGCTTGCTGGCCGCCCAGGAGGCGTTGGTGCGGAAGCTCGTCACCGAGTTGAAGGACTTCGACAACCTGTACTACGAAATCTGCAACGAGCCGTATTTCGGCGGCGTGACGATGGCGTGGCAGCACCGGATCGCCGACACGATCACCGCTGCGGAGAAGCCATTGGGCGTGCGGCACCTGATTTCGCAGAACATCGCCAACGACAAGGCCAAGGTGGAGAACCCCCATCCTGGCGTCTCGATCTTCAACTTTCACTACGCCTACCCGCCGGAGACGGTGGCCATGAACTATGGCCTGAACAAGGTGATCGGCGACAACGAGACAGGTTTTCGCGGCACGAACGACCTGCCGTACCGCGTCGAGGCGTGGAGCTTCCTGCTGGCGGGGGGCGGGCTGTTCAACAACCTCGATTACTCGTTCGTGGCCGGGCACGAGGACGGGACGTTTGGCTATCCGGCCAACGAACCCGGCGGCGGAAACCCGGTCTTTCGCCGGCAGATGAAGATTCTCGGCGACTTCATCCGCAGCTTCGACTTCGTGCGCCTGAAGCCGGACGCCGGAGCCATCGCCGGCGGGGTGCCGCGCGGGCATCGCGCCTACGCGCTGGTCGAGCCGGGGCAGGCGTGGGCGATTTATCTGGCGCGCGACACGAAGGACAAGAATGCGCCCACGGGTCCGCAGACGGCGACCTTGAACCTCGCGCTGCCGGCGGGCAGTTACGGCGTGGAGTGGGTGAATCCGAAAACCGGCGCGGTGGACAAGCGGGCGGAACTGACAACGGCCGGCGGTCCCACGCCTCTGGCGAGCCCGGCGTTCGAGGAAGACATCGCCTTGCGCGTGCGACGCCGATAAAGGAGGCCGCCAGAACAGGCTTTTCTCGCGCGGCTGGTTCTTCGACCCTACCGCCATGAAATCGTCGCAGAAGACGCTGGCTCTGGCTTGGGCGGTGGGTGCGCTGGCCGCCTCATTGGCCGCCGCCGAACCGCCGAAGGCGGAGTCGAGTTTTCGCTTCACGTTGCCGCCGGCGCCGTTCGCCACCAACCTGATCGCGGACTCGCCGTTCGGCCTCAACACCGCCTTGCGCCCGGACACGCCGGACCTCGAGGCGCGCCTGCTGGCGATGCAGGAGCTGGGGGTCAAATGGGCGCGGCAGGATTTCGCCTGGCGCCGGATCGAGCGGATGCCGGGCGAGTATCGCTGGGAAGCGCACGACGAATTGGTGCGCAAGCTCCGTGCGCACGGCATTCAAATCCTGGGTTGCCTCGCGTACGCGCCCACCTTCCACGACCCGCGCACGACCGAAGGCGTGGACGCGTTCGTGAAGTTCGTCCAGGCCGCGGCCAAGCATTACGCCGGCCTCGTGGACACCTGGCAGATTTGGAACGAACCGAACGGCGGTTTTTGGGACGGCACGCCGGACGATTACGCGCGTCTGCTCGCCGCGGCGGGACCCGCCATTCACGGCGCGAACGCGGAGGCCAAGGTGGTGGGCCTGAACATGGCGTTTTGCGACGTGCTCTGGGCGGGTCGCGTGTTGAAGCAGGTGCCTTACGGGGCGTTCGACATCGTGGCGTTTCACCCGTACCGGCCGCCGAACGCGCCGGAGGACAAGTTCGATCGGTGGACGCTCGACCAATACGTGAAGGTCTGGCACAGCGGCGAACTCCCCACCGACTACGCGATGGTGAACATGACGTTCCTGGAGCAGACCGACGAACTGGTGAAGCTGATGCGGCAGTTCGGCCGGCCCAAGCCGATCTGGATCACCGAGATTTGCTGGAATTCCCACCTCCACCCGTACGGCACCAGCGAACTGCGTCAGGCCGACCTGGCGGTGCGATTTTACACACTGGCGATGGCGTCGCCGGCGATTCAGAAGGTGTTTTGGTGGACGCTCGCCGACCAGGGCGACCGCCAGTTTGACCAGGCCGACATGGTGGGCCTGGCCCGCGCGGATTTGTCGCCCAAGTACGCTTTCGCCGCCTTTGGCTGGATGACCCGCCTTTTGGAAGGCAAGCGCTGGGTGCGCAACGACGCCTTCGGCCCCGACGTGTTCGCGGTGGTGTTCAACGACGCGGCGAAGAAGGAAGACGTCATGGTTGCCTGGACCACGCGGCCGTTCGCGCACCTTCGCATCAACAACACCGAGCGCGGCCTGACCTTCCACGATGTGCTGGGCACGCGGCGGTTCGTGGAACTGGACCCGATCCGCACCGGCAGTCTCACCGTGCCGTTGAGCGAAAGCCCGATCTACATCACCGCCCCGGAAGGCTTGAAGGCAATCGTGAAACCCAACCCCGGCTGGTGATCCGACGGCCGGGGGATTGGAGGACAAGGCCCGGTGGCCTTGCCCAACCCCGGCGAAACTCCGCTTTCGCCGGTATGTCCCGATTTCGAATGGGTGGCTGCGCCGCTGCCGCACCGCCGCCACAATCGGGACGCCGCCTTTTCGCCCCGCCAATTGACGAACCTGGGTTAGCCTTTCAAGCTGGAGGTAGCGAATTCCAACTTCTCGTTCTTCTGCATCATCTCGGTCCAGGTGACCTCCCGGTTCGCGTAAGCGGCAGTGCGGCCAAGGATGGTCGTCAGGTTGCTGCGCACGCTGGGCGGAACTGTGGCGTTCGCGAAATCACCTTTGGCGATGGCCTCGTGGAAGGCGGCGATGTTTCGCACTGCACCGTCCTCGTACAGGTTCCGCGTGTCGCCGTTGAAGGCGTCGTCCTTGGTCCGCAGCGAGACCTTGCCCGAGTAATGCGTCTCGACGGTTCCATTCATGCCGTAGGCCCGGCACATGATGTCGTCGTAGCCGAAACCGACCTGCTTGGAGCTGAAGCTCACGGTCACGTCGCTCGGGAAATAGAAGATGACGGCGTAATGGTCCCAGCAGTCACCAAGGAAGGGGCGCGCCCGCCCGCCGGTGCCGTAAGCCTTGAGCGGGGCCGCGTCGGCGAACCACGCGGCCACGTCCAGCGAATGGATGTTCTGCTCGGTGATGACGTCGCCGGACAGGACGCGGTCGATGGCCCAGGCGCGCAGGCGGGCTTCAGCGTCACGCTTGCTCTTCCGGAACTCAGCGTCCATGCCTTCGAAGTACAGGTCGCATTGATAACCCGCGTCGAGGCTGATCAGCCGGCCGATTTGCCCGGCGTGCACGCGCTTCACGACTTCCTGGTAAGCCGGATGCGCGCGAGTCTGGAAATCCACGAGAAAACAAAGGTTCTTCGCGGTCGCCTGCCGGCCGCTGTCGGCGACGGTCTGGC
>JAKCAB010000023.1 GCA_021839785.1 bacterium
GTTTCGATGCCCAGGACGTACTTCGAGCAGCGCGTGACCCGGAACGGCAGGGCGTTGGTGATCGCGGCAGCGCGGTCCGCGTGCTGCGGTTGGTACTTCAATTCGAGGATCGGGGGGACCCAAGTCACCGCAGAGACGCCGAGGCCCAGAGCGGAAGGCGCGCCAGCCAGGCTTACGGCTAAACCGCGCCGATGGTTTCGATGCCCAGGACGTACTTCGAGCAGCGCGTGACCCGGAACGGCAGGGCGTTGGTGATCGCGGCAGCGCGGTCCGCGTGCTGCGGTTGGTACTTCAATTCGAGGATCGGGGAACCGTGGCTGGCCGAACCTCGCAGTGGCCCGCTCTCTGCGCCGCGAACACTCGCGAATTGAAGCTCGGAATCCACGGTCAGACGAAAACGGCGGTCGGCGCTCTCGAAGTAATGGCGCCGATAACGGTTCAGGACCGAAGGTTCCAGTTGTCGCAACGTCGAGCGGACCGTTTCCGCGAGCCCGTCCTGACCGAGAGCTTCGCCGATGGTGTGCCGGAACCCGCCGCCGTTTTGGAAGAGCGGCGGCAAGGCGTGAAGCGCTTTGCCGCTGACCGCGCCGCGCTTGATTTTGCGCTCGAGCATCGGTTTTTCCACCCGCCCGGTCAGCGGGCCGTACCAGCGGATGCGGCTTTTCGCGCGGTCGGCCACGCCGTTCACGTGGTCGAAGTAGTCGCGCAACCCCGGCGAATCGAGGTAGAGGTTGTTCACCGTCCGCGGCGGGAACGCTTCGCGGAACGAGGCGGGATGGTGCCGCACCAGCGCCAGTGCTTCCGCCAGCGAATGGCCGTTGGCGAGGAACTTCAGCTCGTAACGGAGGTTGGGAAGCGCAGCGCTCATGGGCACTCGCGAGCGTTCAAGCGCCCAGGCCGCGATCGTCCAGGCAACTGATCCGCACCCCGGCGCTCAGTTCGCGCAGCCGTTGGGTGAACTTCTCCAGCTTGCCGACCTCCTTGAAGTCCACGAGCAAAGAGGCCTCCACGGATTCCGCCGTTTCGTCGAAACGCCGCAGGCTCGCGACCGCGCCGGTGGCCGACAAGGCCTCGAGAATCTGGCTGGCGGTGAGCTTGCCCGGCGCGGGACTGGTCACGGTGAGGTAAAGGTTCGGCTGCTCGGGGCGGCCGCGCACCAGGCTGCGAATCGCGATGAAGCCGAGGATCAGGAACAACGCCACGACGGTGATCAAGCCCTGGCCCGCGCCCAGGCCGAGCCCTACGCTGATGGCGAGGAAAAGAAATGCGAGCTCCTCGGGTTCCTTGATGGCGGCGCGGAATCGAACGATCGAAAGCGCACCCACCAGACCCAGCGACAACGCCAGCGACGATTTGACGATGCTGATGATCAGCGTGGTGGTCACGGTCAGGAGCAGGAAGTTCCGCGCGAACAGGCGGCGGTTCGACAGCGACGTGCCGAACCGGACGTAAGCCTGGCCCAACAGAAGCCCAAGCAACGCGGCGACGCCGAGGCTTACGACGAAGCCCGGCAGCGCGTTCACGGTCGCGGGGTTCCAGAACATGTCGGTGAGGGAGGGGGGTAGTTGCATGGGTCAGGGTGGGCTGGCGATGTTCGTTTAGTCAAAGTCGAAAGCCGGTGGCGCAACGGTGGCCGCGCGAAGGTTCATTGATCATCCGGGCCATCGTCGGGGCCAAGCACATCGGGCGGCGGGCCAAAACCGGGTCCGCCGGACGGAATGCCGAAGCCGGCCCGTGGCCCGCCACGGAATGGCGAGAGGTCCTGGTCGATGCCGGCGCGGAGCTGGTCTTCCGTCAACACGCCGCTGTGGTCGGTGTTCCACGATTGGAACCAATCCGCGAAACCTTGAGTGAACTCCGCCCGCGTGACCTCGCCGTCTTCGTCCGCGTCCAGAGCGCTCAAGAAAATCGGTCCCAGGAACATCCCCGGCCCAAAGCCGCCTGGCCCGCCCATGCCCGGTGGCCCGCCAGGACCGCCGCCCGGACCGCCAAAGCCGAAACCGCCGATCGTCATGCCTGCGGACTTGCCGGCGAGTTGGTTGTTCACGGCCTTCGCCCGCGCCGTCACGAAACCTTTGATTGGCTTGGTGCCGCCACCGAATCCACCCGGCGGGCCGAAACGCGGGCCGTTGTCGCCGCCGGCCCCCGGAGGTCCGAAACCGCGAAAGCCTCCGCCGAAGGGCGGTCCACCCCCGCCTGGCGGCCCGCCGCCGAAGCCGGCTGGACCGACGCTCTCGCCCGCCACGACCTTGTCGAACCGCGCCAGTTTTTCGGCCGATTCCGCCTGCACCGCCGGACGGATGGCAGCCGCGATTTCGTCCACTTGCCGGTAAAAGCGCTCCGGCTGGAACAAGGTTTTGCCGAACTCCTTCACGCGCTCGAGGTAAAGGCGCTTAAACTTCGCCACCTTGAACACGCGTTCGAGGAAAAGAATGCCGCCGTCGAAGGGTTTTTGGATGCTGAGGTTCTCGCGCTGCTCCTGGCTGCCGCCCATCGGGAACTGGCCGAAGGAATGGTCGAGGTCCCACGGGATGAATTGGAACTGGCGCGTCTTCGGGTGCAAATAAACCACGAAGTTTTGCCCCGCCCGGAGAATGCTGTCCATCGTGCTCAGCCAGGTGGTCACCGCCATGAACCGCGCGAACTCGTCGAGGTCGAGGAACTCTTCGAGCCGCGCCGCGAACTCGGCATCGCTCGCGTGCGACACCAGTTTGCTGAACGCGATCACGCGCCCGGTTTCCTCGGCCGAGACAGGCGTCTTGGGGTCGTACGCTTGCCGGTACGCAGCCCAATCGTCGCCCATGTCTTCAAAGAGTTGCCGGGTCACCGGCTTGAAGATCGCGCCCTTCTTGGTCCCGAAGCGATCCCGCGCAAAGCAGTTGTCCACGTTTTCCACGAGCGAGTAGAGGCCGACGTAATGGTTCGTGTACTGGCCGGCCACGCTGAGATAGACCTGCGCGTAAGCGGTCCGCGAGGCGGGCACACTGGCGTCGCGAAAGAGCCGATGCGAGAGCACCTCGTTCATCCAACTCGCGTCCGTGACGCAATTGTGAAGGTTGAGCGTGGTCACGCCGGCCAACTTCCGGCCCGGCACGAAGCGATCAAATTGCAACTTCAGCGAGCGCTTGAGCGAACCCCGCGATTCCATGAACGTGCCGTTGCCTTTGTAGCGGACGGCCACCTCCTTGAAGGTCCGGCCGGCGAAATCCAAGTCCGCGTGGACGTACCTGAACTCGACGCCCATCGCCGATGCCAGGCCGTTGCGCTTGCCTTCGGCGCCTTGGAGCGGCGGACCGCCCATGCGACCCCGCGGCCCGCCAGGTTCGCCCGGACCTGCGCCGGCGGGGGCGGCAAGCGTGGCGTTCAAGCCCGCGCGCAACTTGTCGGCGTCGAGTTTGCCCGTCGCGTTGGTGTCCCAGGCCTGGAACCACTTTTCGCCCAGCGCGGCGAATTCGGCCTGCGAGAGCCGGCCGTCATGGTTCGAATCGCCTTGGCCCAGGAAAACCGGGGCCACGAACATCGCGGGACCGAAACCGCCAGGTCCGCCTGGCCGGCCACCTCCTGGCCCAAACCCGCCTGGACCACCGCGCCCGCCGAATGGGCCAACCCCGCCTTTCGGCTCCATGTCGTCCCATTGGTCCGGCGTGAAGGTCAGATGGATTTGCCAGACGTTCGTAACCTTGAAGAGTCCGGAAATCGGCACCGTGTCCGAAACGCCAGCGGCGGGAGCCGTGCGGCGCGCGAGGATCGCGAGCCCAAACACCGCCAGGGTCAACAGGCCACCACCCAGCACCGCCGCCGCTCCCCGCCGGACTTCGGCACAGCGGGCGCGCGAATCGAGGGTCGCTGCCTGGATACCCGACGACATCGGCAGTAAAGACCGGCCGCGCGGGTTTCGGTTACGATCGGGTTACGAAACGCCAGCGCAGCGCTGAATTGAGAAGCTACTGGGGCGATTCAAAGCCGCGAATAAAGCCTAAACGCAAAAACTCCCCAAGGTCTGCGCTTTTGGCCCTTTCTGAGTTTCGGCTATGAACCTGGATTCCGAAGCAGCCTGGACGCGAGACGGCGCAAACCACCGCCTGGCAGCGCTGACTCCCGTCCGCGGCTACGACCAGTCCGGTGCCACCCGCAGTCGCCGCTACCTGATCGCCACGAGCGCCGGTTCCAGTGGCTCAGTACCGTGGCAGCGTCGGATCCACCTCGAGCGACCAGCGGTCGATGCCGCCGGTCAGGTTGAGCAGCCGCGTGAAGCCGCGCGGCCGCAGCCATTCGACGGCCCGCTGGCTCCGCATCCCGTGGTGGCAATACACCACCACGTCCCCGGCGCGCCACGCCTCGAGTTCGGCGACGCGCGCCGGGAGTTCGGCCAGCGGAATCAAGCGCGCGCCCGGCAGCGCGGCGCAGGCGTGTTCTTCCGGTTGGCGCACGTCCAGGAGAAGCGGCAACTGCGGGCCACGCAGGCGCGCGGCCAGTTCGGCGGGTTCAATGCTCGCGGCGCTGTTCATCGAGTTACGGTCGCAACGAAACGGCTGGGCCGCTCATTGCGGGCGCAACTCATAGCGCGTGCCCTTGCGGGTGGCAAACGCCAGCAAGCCGGTTTCGGCAGAGGTGGCTTGAGCCTTGCCCCGACCCGCCAGGCGCAGCGGTTTCGCGGCGCGCACGCGGCAGGTGCCGCCGTTCCGCGAAACGATGCTCGCGCGCACCAGCTTGCCGGCCTGCCACTCCAGGTCCACCTCGAACCCGCCGCGCGCGCGCAGGCCTTTGACGCTGCCGTTCGGCCAGGCTTGGGGCAGCGCGGGCAACAGGTCGAGTACGTACTCCGGCGCAACGCCGGTCGGGTCTTCCACGGTTTCCTGGCTCTGGAGCAACATTTCGATGACGCCGGCCGCTCCGCCGAAATTACCGTCGATCTGGAAGGGCGCGTGGTTGTCGAAGAAGTCCGGCAGGGTGGATTTCTGAAGCAACGCGACCAAGTTTTCGTGCGCCTTGTCGCCATCGCCGAGCCGGGCAAAGAAATTGATGATCCAGGCGCGGCTCCAGCCGGTGTGGCCGCCGCCGCTCGCCAGCCGGCGATCGAGCGACACGCGCGCCGCCTGCGCCAGTTTGGGCGTGCCGCGGAGGGTGATTTCATTGCCAGGGTGCAGCGCGAAGAGATGCGACATGTGCCGGTGGCCCGGCTCGGTTTCGTCGAAGTCCTCGATCCATTCCTGGAGCTGGCCGTGCTTGCCGATTTGTAGCGGCGCCAGCCGCGCCCGCGCCTGTTCCAACCGCGCGCGAAAGTCGCTATCCTGGCCGAGCACCCGGCTGGCCTCGATGCACTCGGTGAACAGCCCGTAAATGATCTCCATGTCCATCGTGGGCCCGTAGCACACGCTCGCCGTCTGGCCGTCGGCGGTGCGGAAGCGGTTCTCAGGCGAGTTCGACGGCGCGGTGACCAGCCAGCCGTGCTTCGGCTCGGGCACGAGGAAATCCAGATAAAACTCGGCGGAGGCTTTCATCGTCGGATACGCCCAGCCGAGGTACTTGCGGTCGCCACTGAACGCGTAGTGCTCCCACAAGTGCTGACAGAGCCAGCCGCTGGCCGCGGTGAACTGCCCCCAGCTCGGATGCTCGCCGGGCGAGGTGAAGCCCCAGACGTTGCCGATGGTGTGGGTAACCCAACCTTTGGCGCCGTAGTGAATGCGCGCCGTGCGCCGCCCCGGCTCGACCTGGCTGGCGATG
>JAKCAB010000067.1 GCA_021839785.1 bacterium
CAGCACTTCCGCGAGCATTACGCCGGCCCGTCGCGCATCGTGGTGGTCCTGAACGGCTGCCGCGACAACACCCTCGGCGTGGTCCAGACCGTGGCGGCGCAGTTCCCGGAAATCTCGCACCTGAACTTCCCTGGCCGCATCGGCAAAGGGGGCGCCTTGATCGAAGGCCTGAAGCTCGCGCCGGAGGCCGACTTGATCGGCTACGTGGACGCGGACGGCGCGACCGGTCCGGCGGCGTTTCTGGGGTTGGTCAAGTGGCTGGCGGAAGTCGATTGCGCGATCGGTTCGCGGTGGCTGCCGGGGTCGGTGTTGCACCAAAGCCAGCCGTGGACGCGGCGCCTGTTCAGCCGCGCCTTTCACGCGATCGTGCAGGCGCTGTTCTGGATGCACATCAAGGACACGCAATGCCCGGCCAAGCTGCTGCGCCGCGCCGCGGTCGAGCAGATCCATGACGCGCTGCAAATCGCCGACCTCGCCTTCGACGTCAACCTCCTGTACGCGCTCAAGCGGCACGGTTTCAAGGTTCGCGAAGTGCCGATCGAGTGGACGGACAAGCTCGGCTCGACCGTCACACGCAGCCTGATGCGCTCCTCGCTGGTTATGTTTCTGTCCGTCGTGCGACTGCGGTTGGTGTACTCGCCGTTCTACCAATGGCTGGGGCCATTGCGGCCGTTGGAGGTGTGGCTTTACCGCAAGCTCGGCTCGCCGCCGCCGCGGGGAACCGCCCCAATTCCAGCGAACTCGCAGACCCGGAAATAAGCTCATGCGCTTTCAGGCCGATGACGCCGGACTGTCGCGCCTCTCACGCCTTCGTCCCCAGCCCAATCACGTTTTTGCAGTACGCGAGGCTGCGCTCGAGCTCGGCTTTTTGGTAAGCCTGCTCGGCCTGCTGGCGGTCCTGGCCAGCGGCGGGGTTAAAGCGCGGCACTTCCTTGCCTTTGCGCGCCAGCGCCAGGAACTTGGCGAAGTCGGCGCCGCGCGCGTTCGGCCACACGTCCCAGAAGCCCGGTTTGAAGTACGGGAAGTCAATGTTGAAGCCGGAGATGATTTCCGCGTGCACGCCGATGCCGGGGCACAGTTCGGCGATCTTGGCGAAAAGAGCCTTGGGATCGGTGCAGCCTTCGCCGATGGCGGTCCAGGCCACCTTGGCACCTTCCTCGGTTTCCCAAACCATCGAGTCGCGGATGTGGGTGCAGGTCACGTACGGCGCCAGCTTGGTCAAGTTGTCGATCGGATCTTCAAGCGTCCAAGTGACGTTGCCGGAATCGTAGGTCACACCCACGTAATCCTTGCCCGCCGCCTCGATCAAGGTGATCAGTTCCCGCGCCTGCATGTCGCCGGCGTGGTTCTCGATGGCGATCTTGACCCCGGCGTCGAGCGCCCGCGAGCGCACGGCCTGGCAGACCTTCACGGTGTCGGCGATGCGCGCGTCGATGCCGCCCGGCGTCCGGCGATCGTCGCGCGTGCCCAGCACACAGCGGAAGACCGGCGATCCCAGCGCCTTCGCCAGCCGGATGCCCAGCGCGAGGTGCTGCTCGGCGGTGCCCCACTTGGGGTTGAACGCCTTCGAGGTTGGGCAGACGCTCCAGGAGCCGAGCATCAGGTCGATGCCCTTGTCTTGGGCGCGTGCCTTGACCTCGCGCAGGTACGCGTCCTCGAAGCTATCGAGTGCGTCGAGGGTGGTAATGAAGAGCGAGTCGAGCTTGAGTTTGGCGGCGTAGTCGATCATGGCCGCGGCCTTCCAGCCAAAGGCGCGGATCGAGAAGCAATCGTAGCCGAGCTTGAGCTTGCGCGGGGTGACTTGGGCCAGCGCGGGCAGGCTAGCGGCGAGGCCGGCACCAGCGACCGCGAGCGATTTGGCGAACTGGCGGCGGTTCATCGAAACAGAGTTCATGGCGATGTCGGATCGGGTGATAATCATTTCCAACGACCGGCGCAAGCGGGCGGCTGCGCTAGTGGCGGGGTCAGTCCAGGCGCAAAGCCTGGTCGAGCAGTTGGGCCAGGTGGGGCAGCACGAGTGCTTCGCCGACGACGAGTTTGGCGCCGGCGGTCTGGGCTTGCTCCGTCAACTTGGCGTCTTCTTTCCGGCCTTTGGGCTGCACATAGGCGATGATCGGGATGTGCTCGGTGGCGGGGGCCGCCCGCAGGCTGCGGATGATGCCACACACGCGCTCGGCCAGGGCGCCCAGTTCGACGATCAACACAATGGGCGTTTCTGCGGCCGCCTGCGCCGGCAGCTTGCCGAGGTCGCTCACCGCCAGCGTCCGGTAATCCAGGTCGCTCAGACGATTGAGCAACTGATTGCCGGTTAGCAGGTTTTCATAGAAGATGAGCGCCAGCGGCTTCGTCATGGCTCGAACGGTGAAATACCGGCGTGGCAAAAGCAAAGTCTTTTGGACCCCGCCGCCCCGCCTGTCGGGAGCGGGCGGCAGGCAGAGGATTCCTTGAAATGGCTTCCCCCGAGGCAGAGTTGATCGTTCGCTGTCGTGCCGGCGACCCCGGCGCCTGGGACGAACTGTTCGACCGGCAGTACGACCCGGTCGGCCGTTTCGTTTTCCAGTTCAGCCCCGAGCTGACGCCCGAGGACGTGGAGGACATTTGCCAGGAGGTGTTTCTCTCCGCAGTGCGCAACCTCGCTTCCTTCCAGGGCAAGAGTGCGATCCAGACCTGGCTCTTCCGCATCGCCGTGAACAAGACGCGCGATTTCCTCGAAAAGCGCGGCGCGGCCAAGCGCGGCGGCGGGCGCGCCCCAATCTCGCTGAATGAACCCGACGGCCAGACCGGCCTCACGCTCGACCTGCCCAGCGGTGAGCGCGGACCCGACCAATCGCTGGCTGCAAGTGAGCAAGGCGCCTGGCTGCGGGCGGCCTTGGACCGGCTCGGCGATCCGTGTCGGGAGGTGATCGAACTGCGTTTCTTCGCCGAATTGAGCTACGAGGAGATCGCCCGTGCCTTCGGCATCACCGTCAAGGCCGCCGGCTCGCGCCTCCACAAATGCCTCGGCCGCTTGGCTGAGCTGGTGAAGTCCACGCGTCGCGAAGAGGCCCCGCCGCCGAAACCCGTCTAACCTTTGTCCGCGATGAACCACGAAAACCGGCAACCGATCGAAGACGCGCTGCAAAGTTACGCCGAGCAGCGGCGTCGCGCTTTGGGCGGACCGCTGGCGATGCCCGCGCACGTCCGGGCGCAGTTGCACCGCGAAATCGACCGCCAGCCGGTGGCCAAAGCGGTCAGTGACCGAAGCGGGGGCACTGCTTGGTGGCGTTGGCTGACGCACCCTTGGGTCTGGGGCGGCGCCGCGGCACTGATGGTGGCGGGATTGATCGCCTGGCAGGAGTTCGGACCGGCGAGTGTGAAGTACTCCGTGGCGACGCGGGCGCCGGCCGAGAAGCGCGCGGCGCAACCAAGCAATCCACCAGCCGCCACTGCCCCGGCCAACGCAACTCCGGCACTAGCCCCAGACGCTGGTGGGGAGCCTGAAACCCAGCCCGTGGTGACCGCTCGCCCTCCGAAAGGCAGCTCCGAGTTGGCGCTGGAAACAGCGACGGCTGGCCGCGCCTCGGAACGAGACCTGATGTTCAAAGCCGTGCCGGCAAACCCGTCGCCAGCAAGCTTCGCTCCGCAGGCGCCGGCGGCCGGGTCAACCGGTCGCGCGCGTGTGCCCAAGACGGATTTGAGCCCGACCCGCTACGGCCTTTCGGCGACGCCTTCCGCCCAAATCGAGGAGCCGGCGCTGCGTGCCGGCGGTGCCACGGGCGGCGCAGCCTCCGTCGCGTCCACCCCCACGGCGCGCGGGGTGCCTTTCGCTCCGGGCCTGGTTGGGGTGGCGCCGGTTCGACAGCGCGCCGCGACCGCCTTCCGCGAAGGGGCAACGGTCCCGGCGCTCCAGCAGCGTTACGTCCAGGCCGCGACCGCCCCGGCAACGCCGGTGTTGAACTCGTTTCGCATCGAGAAAACCGGCCCGCAGATCCGGCTCGTGGACGCGGACAGCTCGGTTTACGCGGCGACTTTGGAGGAGCCGCCGTCGCCCAGGCAAGAGGCCGCCGCTCCGGCGACCGCTTCGGCTGCCGTATCGGCCGCCGCACCAGGCCTGACCGCAGCCAGACCACCGCCGCCGGCACAATCGGTTTCGCAATCGGCCGGCGAGGAGAACCAGAACGTGCAAATGTTCTTCCTCAACGCCATTGGCACGAACGTTCGCCTGCAACAACAAGTGGTGTTCAACGGCAACCTTCTGGTCACGAACCTGGCTGGCGCGCCGGTGATCGCGAACCAGCAGGCGCTGATGACCAACGAGGCGGCGCTCCAGTTCCTGTTGAGCAACTCGCGGCTCGAAGGCCAGGTGCTCCTCGGCGGCACCAACCAGTTCCCCGTCCTGGCGGTGCCCACTCAGCGCTGACGACTGCCCGGCTATCCCGGCGGCTGGCGGTTACCCGTTTTGGCCTCGATCACCTCGACGCTGCGCGGGGGCAGTGCCCCGGCTCTCAACCGCCAGGTCTTGTCGGCAGGGTCATCGTCGCGGAACTCTGGGCCGTTTCCTCCTGCCGCCTATCCCAACTCCATTCAAACTCTATCCCAAATCCGTTTGATTGGAGTTTGGATAGCTTGAATAGAATCTGAAGGGCGGGGTGTTCGGAGCACCCGGGCGAAGGCCATTACAAACAAGCGCCGGACTGAAGGCTCGGACAAGCCGGCTTTGAACCGGCGCCGGAGGCAGGATTCCACAGGTCACTGCTCAAGCTCGAAATGCTTTCGCGCTCCGCAGGATGCCCGCATCGTGTCACATCCGCTCCGATGCCCTGACTCTCCTCTCCCCTCGCTCACCGGCACGCTTCCAACTTTCGGCGAAACCGCGCCCACAGGCGACGCCCAAAGAGATGGCATGCCCGATGCATTGGCGTCCAGGAAGAAGCCAGGAGCTTCGCGAAAGACACATGAAAACTCACCCAAGCACACTCGAAGAGAGGACACGCACCTGAACAACTCCGCGGCGCGCTAATATGAGAGTGCAGAGCCTAATTGCTGTCGCTTTCGGTCCTCCGATCATCGCTTGGCATGTCCTTCCGTCCGCCACGATCGACGCGCTGGCCCAGGGACCGTCACCGGTTCCTGACCTGACCAGGGCAGTTGTCGCCGCGTCACCAGTAATCACCGCAAGGACTTCGGCATTTCCGTCGTCGGACAGCACCTTGGTTCGCCGCAAGACCAATGCTGCCCGAGTGTACTGTGCCGAGCACTTTTGGGTGAAGCCCGCGGCTACGGTGGCGAATCTGGAGACACTGCACCAACGCCTGGGCACGCGCACAATCAAGGCCTTCCGCACCTTTGAGAACCTCCAAATGGTGAACGTCCCGGCCGGTTTGGATGTCGATGATTGCATTGACCTTTTCCAGCGCAGTGGCTTGGTCGAATACGCTGAGCGAGACGGAATCGACCGCCTCTGCATCAGGCCGAAAGACTACCGCTGCGCCGAGCAATGGGCTGGCCGAGGCTTCAAGCGCCCGCGGCGTGGGACATCCAGCACGACGCCGGCAACGTTGTTGTCGCCATGATTGACAACAGCATAGACTACAGCCACGAGGACCTTCAGCAATACAGCCGCACATACTGACAAGTCTTTAGGATAGACTACACGAATGGGAAGTGTTAGGGTTGGGCCTGGCGAAGCAGGACGGACGGAAACTCGATCATCAATCATTGGAAACGCTGCGGCTTATCGCGG
>JAKCAB010000075.1 GCA_021839785.1 bacterium
CGCGTGCCCGAGGTGCTCACGCCGGAGGAGGCGCGGCGGGTGATGGCGCTGCTGGAGGGGGCGCCGCAGTTGGTGGTGAAACTGCTTTACGGCAGCGGCCTGCGCTTGATGGAGGCGCTGCGGCTCCGGGTCCACGATCTGGATTTCAAGATGCTGCAGGTGACGGTGCGCGCGGGCAAAGGCGACAAGGATCGGGCGACGCCGCTGGCCACCAGTCTGGCGGCACCCCTGCAGGAGCACCTGGCGCGGGTGGCGTTTGCGGGCCGGTGGACTCGGCGGGCCGGGCATGTGCTTCGGTGACGTGACCCGGCGTTTCCTCCTCGAAAGACGCGGAGGTCGTGGAGTCGTTGAAGGATTCTTGCGAAGCAGTTTTGCGTCGCAGGCCCGGTTTCGGTCGGGTTCATCGGTGTGGTGGCTGACCGGCTCGACGCGCGGGGTGCGCGCAAAGGTGAAGCAACGGTAGTTGTTCGCGGGTTGACCACATCGCTTCGGTTTGCTGTGTGGCGAGCTTACTGCAACCGGCTTGCCGACGGCAACGTGCTTTCGCGGTTGAAGTTCGGGTCGGAGCGCCGGTGGCCAACCGGCCGCCGGTGGCCTTGGGAACCTGACCGTTCCAACGGTTGCGTGATTGCAGCGGAAGCGCGGGGCAGACCGCGCCCGGCCCGCGGACCGGTTTTTTCCTTGTTGGGCCGGCGCGTTCTCCGCATAAATCCGCGCCATGCAAACGCACTCGATCGGTTCGCGCAGACTGCGCGCCTGCGTCCTCGGTTCCCTGTTGGTCGGCGGCGCTTTCACCGTCCTCGCCAATGACGCCTTCCTGGGCCGGTGGGCCTTGACCCTCCCCGGCGGCGGCGCTGGCTGGCTCGAAATCAAAAAGGAAAACGGCTGGTACGACGGTTCGATCCTCTGGGGCGGCGGCAGCGTCGTCCCCGTTTCGAGCGTGTTCTTCACCGACGACGCGCTGAACGTCACACGCACCCAGGAGGTGGCCCGCAAAAACGCCGCCGGCAAGGTCGTGCGCCGTCAGCAATTCACGGAGCTCATCAGTGCGCACGTGGATGGCGACAACCTCAGCCTGATGCTCTTCAACCCGCACGAAAACGGTGAGGGCATGAGCCAGGAGGAATTCAGTGGCAAACGCATTCCGCCCGTCCCGCCGGCCCCCGATCTTGCACAGGTCAAATTCGGCAACCCGATCCAGCTCTTTAACGGCAAAGACCTCACGGGCTGGCGGCTGGTCGAGGCCGGCGCCGCCAATGGCTGGCACGTCCAGGACGGCGAACTGCGCAACCGCCCGGTTCAGGAAGAAGGCAAGCCGCACAAGAACTACGGCAACCTGCGCACCGACCGCGAGTTCGAGGACTTCAACCTCAAGCTGGAAGTCAACGTGCCCAAAAACGGGAACAGCGGCATCTATCTGCGCGGCATCTATGAGGTCCAGGTGGCTGACTCTTACGGTCAGCCCACCGATTCGCACAACATCGGAGGGTTGTACAGCCGCATCACCCCGACCGTGAACGTGTGCAAGCCGCCCGGCGAATGGCAGACCTTCGACATCACGCTGGTGGACCGCCATCTCACTGTGATTCTGAACGGCACCAAGATCATCGACAACCAGCCGGTCCTCGGCTGCACCGGCGGCGCGCTCTGGTCGGACGAATTCCGCCCCGGCCCGATCTACCTGCAAGGCGATCACGCGGCCGTGACCTACCGGAACATCGTCCTCCGTCCGGTTGTGAAATAACGGGCTCCGAAAAACTTTTCGCCGCGACCGCCGTCTCCGGATGGTGGTCGCTTTGCTTTTCACGCAGAGTCCCGACCGCCTGAGTTCCCAAGCCGCGCCTTTCCAGTTCCAGCGCGGCGGCGGTTTGGGACTTGCCTGGTTCGCGCCGAAACCCTTTGCTCACCGGCATGAACACATCCGCCACCGGCGCCAGCCGCCGTCGCTTCCTGCAATCCGCCAGCCTGGCCCTGGCTGCCGCCGGCCTCGCTTCCCCCGCTTCTGCCGCCGAACCGGCTTCGCCGCCGCCGGGCCGGATGCACGTCGGCTTGGTGACCTACAACCTCGCCAAGGACTGGGACGTGCCCACGATCATCAAGCATTGCACGGAGACGAAATTCGAGGGTGTCGAACTGCGCACGACGCACGCGCACGGCGTCGAGGTGGGACTCGGCAAAGAGCAGCGCGGCGAGGTGAAGCGCCGGTTCGCCGATTCGCCGGTTCAGCTTTTCGGCTTGGGTAGTGCCTTCGATTATCACACGCCCGACCCGGCCAAGCTGCGGCGCGACCTCGCGGCCACGAAGGAGTACATCGTACTCGCCCACGATGTCGGCGCCACCGGCGTCAAAGTCCGCCCGAACGGCCTGCCGAAAGAAGTTCCGGTTCCGAAGACGCTCGAACAAATCGGCCGGTCGCTGCGCGAGTTGGGCGAGTTCGGCGCCGGGTTGGGACAGCAAATCCGGCTCGAAGTCCACGGCAGCGGCACGTCCTTGGTTCCGCACATCAAGACCGTCCTCGACGCGGCCAATCATCCGAACGTCGGCGCGTGCTGGAACTCGAACCAGAGCGACCTCGAAGGCGACGGTTTCGAGGCGAACTTCGATCTGCTGAAAGGCCGCATCTTCTCCGTCCACATGCGCGACCTTTACCTGGAGGAATACCCGTGGCGGAGACTGCTGACCCGGCTGAACGGCAGCGGTTTCACCGGCTTCTGCCTGGCGGAGATTCCGGAAAGCGCCGACCCGGTGCGCGTGATGCGTTACTTCCGCGCGCTCTGTCTGGCTTACCAGGACCGGCTGTGACGCGTCGCCGAACCCCACACCTCCGGTGCAGCCAGACGCCGGCGGCGAAGATCGCCGCTTCGGCGCGACGCAGCCGAGCCGCGCGTGCGATTCTTTCGTGGCTGCTGCTGGCCGTCGCCGCTGGCGGCCTTGTTGCGGCGCGCGCCGGCGAACGCACGGTCCGCGAATGGCCCTTCAACCAACCGGGCGACCTCGAGGGCTGGCGCGCGAACGGTGATCTCGCGAGCGTTGCTATCAGCGACGGTGCGCTCCATTGCCGAGCGATTGGCAGCGATCCGATTCTGGAACTCACGGCGCCGCTCGACTTCCCGGCTTCGCCCTGGCAGTTCCTCGAAGTGCGGCTGCGCGCGACCGCCGACGGCACGGCCGAGTGGTTTTGGAGCAACACCGGCGAAGGTCGTTACGGCGGGTTCTCACAGGCAAAAACCACGCGCTTCCAAGTCCGCGGCGACGGCGAGTGGCACACCTGGCGGGTGTTTCCGTTCTGGCACCGCGAAAGCCGGATCGTGCGGTTGCGCTTCGATTTGTACGACGGCGCGCAGTTCGGCCTGGACTCGCTCCGCGTTGGCGAACTGGACTCTCCCCCGGCAACCGCGGCGGCGGATTTCACGTTCACCAACACGACGCAGGACTGGCGCGCCGTGGGAAGCGCCAAGCTCGCCAGCCAGCCTGACGGTCTGGCCATGAACCTTGAGGACTCCGAGGCTTTCCTACTGGCACCGCCGGTCCGGCTGCGCGCCGAGGAGCAGAGCTTCCTGTCGCTCCAAATGGCGGTGGACCGCGGGCGCTACGCAACGCTGATCTTCGCCACCGACAGTGCACCGGGCTTGCATCGCTTCGCGTTCCCGCTGGTGACCAACGGCGCGGCGTTCACTTACAACCTCGACCTGCTGGCGGCCAAGGACTGGCAGGGCCAGGTCATCGCTGTGGGCCTCCAGCCCAGCGATGCGCCGGGTGCTACCGCGCGCCTGGCCTGGCTCAAGATCGACGCGACGCCGCACGGTCCGCCGCAACTTAAGGTAAAGTCTTTCGCGCCAGACGCGGCTCCGCTCCGCGTCGGCAGGCCGGCAACGATCGAGGCCGTGATCGCCAACGTGGGCGCGACGCCGATCACGAACCTGGCCGCGTCGCTGGTTCTGCCAGCCGGCCTGCGGCTCGCGAGCGGTTCGACAACGCAGGCCTCAGCCGGGCGGTTGAGCTTCGACGAAGAAACCAGCTTCCGCTGGACCGTCTCGGCGGACGCACCGGGCGAGTTTGTCGTCAGCTTGAACCTGAGTTCGGCCAACACGCCCAAACTGCAAAGCGAGCGTCGGCTGGCGTTCACCCCGGATCTGCATCTGGCGAAGGCCGATTACGTGCCCGAGCCGAAACCGGTGCGGGGTCCGTTCGAGGTGGGCGCGTACTACTTTCCCGGCTGGCGCAGCGCCGGGCAGTGGCAACCGCTCTGCAGCTTTCCCGAGCGGCGACCGCTGCTCGGCTGGTATCGCGAAGGCGATCCGGAGGTGGCCGACTGGCACATCAAATGGGCCGTCGAGCATGGCATCACCTTCTTCGCATACGACTGGTATTGGTCCCAAGGCGCGCGCCAGCTCGAACACGCCTTGCATGACGGCTACTTCCACGCGCGCTACCGCCACCTGCTCAAGTTCTGCCTGCTCTGGGCCAACCACAATCCGCCCGGCACGCACTCGCAGGCGGATTGCCTGGCCGTCACCCGATACTGGATCGAGAACTACTTTCGCCGCCCGGAGCACCTCACGGTGGCTGGCAAGCCGGTGGTCATCATTTTCAGCCCGCAGCGGTTCACCGAGGATTTGGGCAGCGCCGGGGTGAAGACTGCCTTCGAAGCCATGCGCGCCGAATGCCGTGCCGCCGGCCTGCCGGGCTTGTACTTGCTGGCCTGCGTGGGCGACGCCGGCCAAGCCCGCACCGCCTCCGCCGAGGGTTACGACGCCATCACGGCTTACAATTGGGCCGGACTGGGCATGACCGGCGCCAGCCTGTTCGCGCCGTTCGCCACGCTCCCGGATGGCTACCGGCGCCAATGGGAGCAACTGCGGGCGCAAAGCCCAATCCCGATGCTGCTGCCGGTCAGCGGCGGTTGGGACAGCCGCCCGTGGCACGGCGAGAACAACCTCGTCCGCTACGGCCGTACGCCCGCACTGTTCCGGCAACACCTCGCCGATGCGAAGCAGTTTCTCGCCGGCCAAAGCGACGCGTCTGCGGTTCGCAACTTCGTGTTGATCGAGGCGTGGAACGAATGGGGCGAAGGCTCATACATCGAGCCGCACCAGGAATTCGGGTTTGGCTACCTCGACGCGATTCGCGACGTGATTACCGATGCCCCGCGGGATCACCTCGACATCGTGCCCGCGGATGTCGGCCTCGGGCCTTACGACGTTCCGCCCGAGCCGCCCGGTCGGACCGCGTGGAGTTTCGGGGACGGCGACGCCGGTTGGGGCAGTGGCATGAACCTCGCAGAATTGCGGGCCACCAACGGAGTGCTGAGCGCGCGCACGATTGGCAACGACCCGGCCTTCCTCGGGCCGCCGATAAAGGTCCGCGCCGACCCATTCCGCGCGATCGACTTGCGAATGCGGCTCACTCCCACGGACGGCAGAGCCTTTGCGGATTCAGCGCAACTCTTCTGGGGAACCGCTCACCTGCCGGAAAGCGAGGCCACCAGCCTGCGCTTCCCCGTGCGGGCGGATGGCGAGTGGCACGAGCATCGCCTGCCGGTGTCCGACAACCTCCGCTGGCGTGGGGTCGTCACCCGGCTGCGACTCGATCCCTGCTCGCGCGCCGGCGTGGAGGTGGGCTTGGATTACCTGCGGCTGATGCCCTGATCCCACGCGGTGCAACGCGCGCAGGATTACGTGCATCAACGTCTGTTCGCGCAATGACGATGTT
>JAKCAB010000884.1 GCA_021839785.1 bacterium
TGAAGTCCACCCCCGTGTTGCCGTATTCGTTGGAGATGAACACATACGGCGGACGGCCCGCGAAGATGCCGACCCCGCCCCGCACCTGTTCCCGGCCGTCACCATGCAGGTCGTAGTTGAAGCCGACGCGCGGGGACCACAGCGGGCTGCTGGGCGTGATGTCCGTGCGATAGCCGAAGTAGGCTTGGGCCAGCGGGTTCGCGTGCGGCGTATCCGGATACTGCGGGAGGTCCAGCCGGATGCCGTAGGTCACCGTCACGTTCGAACGCACGCGCCATTGGTCGCCGGCATAGAAGCCGAACTGGCGCACGCCAAACCGCGCGGACTGCTGGGGATCGCTGGTCGCCGAGTAGCTGTAGTCATACGATTGCGCGAGTCCCGCCGCGAAGTTCGCGAGGCTGGAGAACCTGTAGGTCCCGAAGTTGTCACGGATGAACAGGTTCCGGAACTTGAACAGCTGGTTGCTCGAGCCCAGGGTGAAGGCGTGGTGTCCCTTGAGCAGCGTCAGCGAGTCGGTCAGCTCGAGGATGTCCTGGTCGAGTTGATTCGCCGTGGAGAACTGCTCGCGGCCCGACTGAATCGTGACGCCGGGCGCCAGCGTGACATTGACCTGCGGGAACGGCCGCTGCTCGAACGGCTGCGGCTCGCGATGATCGCGCACCGTCGTGTAGGCCACGCGCAGTTCGTTGACCGCGCGCCCAAACGTCGAGTTCAACTGCCCGACCGTCGAGTGCGTCTTGTCCACGAAACGGTAGATATTGTCCGGCGTCTTGAACGAGAACTGCGACGGGAAGCCGACATCGGTGAGCGCGTCGATGTAATTGTGACGCACCGTCAACTCGTGGCCCCGGCCCAGGTTGAAGTCCATGCGGCCGAAGTACTTATTGTTGTCGGTCTTGCGGCCGAACTCGGCCTTCGGATCCGGCGACGGCGTGTACCCGTACGTGTTCGACAGAATCGACAGGTACTGATCCACGAGGTCCGCGCTGCCGGCGAACTTCACGCCCGTGCCGCCCACGGACACGCCGGTCGGCCTGAGGCGGCGGTACGCTTCACCGGAACCGAAGAAGAACGCCCGATTCGTGATCAGCCGACCGCCCAGGCTGCCGCCCGCCTGCTTCTCGTTGAACTTCGAGATCGGCGTACCGGTCGTGCCCTTCCCCACCCATTTCTGATCGCGGCCGAAATAGAAGACCGAGCCGTGGAACGCGTTGCTGCCGCTCTTGGTAATGGCGTTGATGCCGCCGCCCGAGAACCCGCCCTGCCGCACGTCGTAGGGCGAGACGACCAGCTGAATTTCTTGGATGGCATCGAACGCGATCGGCTGCGTCTCCATGCCGCCGCCGGGCACGCCGCCCGAGCTCGACAGCCCGAACAGATCGTTGTTCAGCGCGCCGTCAATCTGGATGCTGTTGGTGCGGTAGCTGCTGCCGGCCACCGACATCACGGTCGCGCCGTCACCACCCGCGCCGCCCACCGCGTTGAACAGCGGGTTGGTGCGCGCGAGGTCGAAGATGCTGCGCGAGATCGTCGGCAGCACGTCTTTGACGGCATTCGAGATGTTGCCGCCCGCGCCGGCGCGCGCGGTGTCGATCGCCTGCGACTCAGCGGTGACCTGCACCGTTTCGGTGACGCCCGCCAGGCTGAGCTTCGCCGAAACGCTGCGCTCCTCGCCCAGCGCCACCGTGATGTCCTTCAGGACCTCGTCTTTGAAGCCCGACAGTTTGACGGTCACCGTGTACGGACCACCGACGCGTACGTTGAGCATCGTGAACCGGCCATCGGCCTGGGTCACGGCTTCGTACACCGTGCCCGTGGGCGTGTGCACCGCCACGACGGTCGCGCCGGGCAAGACCCCGCCTTGCGGATCCACAACCGAACCCGAAATGGTGCCGGTCGTGATGGTCTGCGCCCCCGCGGGCACCGCACACAGGACTCCGGCCACCAACAGCGCACCGGCCAGACAACTTCGTACCAAACGATCCATCCAGTTTCTCCTTCGATGAACACACGGCAGGGGCATCCCTATGATCTGCGCGAACCGCCCTCAAACACAAACGCCCGGCCAGCAGGTGCTGGCCGGGCGTTGGATCGTACGATGCGGACGAACTAGAACCGGAGGCGGCCGCCGAGCTGCATCTGCCACCGCGACCGGAGATCGTCGCGCTGGAACTTGTTGAAGCTCGGCCCGGTCATGAACCCGATGTTGTACGTCGTGATCTGACCGTTGGAGATCACCGGCGTCACCGGCTGGATCTCGTTATACGTCGCGTACCGCTGCTGGCCGCTGTAGGCATCGAGGAGGTTGAGCACGTTCAGGATATCGAGCGTGATCTCGGCCTTGACCCGGTGGAACGGCAGCGCCACGTTGACGCGCATGTCGAGCTGGTTCTGCCACGGAGCGCGGCACGCGTTGCGCGGGATGATCTGGCCCACGTACTTCGCCAGGCACGGGTCGTTCTGCACGAACGTCAGCAGGTTGTTATACGTGCCGCCCGTGAACGCCACTTCCGAGGCCGAGGCCGGGATGTAGAGCAGATCGTTGCCAAAGCGGCCGTCGCCGTTCACGTCCCCGAAGTACGCCAGCGTGTACGGCCGGCCCGACTGGCCCGAGTAGTACGCCGACACGGTCGCCTTCGACCCCTTGAAGAGCGGCACGTCGTACGACGCCGAGAAGTTCACGCGGTTGCCCGGATCGTAGACCGAGGTCGCGAGCGGCGGGTTGTTCGTGTCGCCCGGGACGTAGACGTTGCCCCAGTTCGACGCCGCCTGACTCGACGTGCCGTCCATCACCGACTTGGACTTCCCGTAGAGGTACGACGCCGAGAAGTACCAGCCGTTCTTGAACGGCCGGCGCACTTCGAACATCTGGCTCCACGAGTAGCCCTGGTTGGAGTTGGTCAGGAAGATCACGTCGCTGAAGGACGTGATCTTGCGCGTGAAGACCGGACGGCCGTCCAGATTGCGCGTGGCGCCCGAGAGCACGTAGTTCAGGTTCTGGTACTTGATGTCGCGAATGTTGCGCGTGAACAGGAATTCGGTGGATCCGATGAGGCCCCAGGGCAACGTGGTGTCGTAGCCCAGGTTGCCGCGCAGCAGCACCGGGTACTTGTAGTTCGGGTCCAGCAGGTCGATCTCGTTCGAGAACGACGAGCCGCTCGCGCCCACGACCACCTTCGGCTGGTTCGCCGCGTCGGCCACGAACGGAATCCGGTTGTTGTTCGAGTTGCTCGCGCCGATACGGTTGAACTCGTTGCCGGTGTTGCCGTACTGGTTCGACAGCCACACATACGGCGTCCGGCCGTTGAACATGCCGAGGCCGCCGCGCACCTGTTTCGAGCCGTCACCCGTGGTGTCCCAATTGAAGCCGATGCGCGGCGACCACTGGACGCCCTTGGGCGCCACATCGGTGTTGTATCCGAAGTTCGTCACCGCCACCGCGTTCGCCGTCGGCTTGTCCGGGAACATCGGCACGTCGATGCGCCCGCCGTACGTCAACGTGACGTTCGGCCGCACGCGCCACTGGTCGCCCACGTAGAAACCCATCTGCCGGACGGCGAACTTGGCCGCCTGCTTCGGGTCGCTGGTCGCCGAGAAGCTGTAGTCGAACTGCTGCGCCAGCCCCTGGTTGAAGAAGTCGAGCGTGTTGAACGTGTAGGTACCGAAGTTGTCGCGGATGAACAGGTTCCGGAACTTGAAGAACTCGTTGTGCGTGCCGACCGTGATCGTGTGGCGGCCGCGCAGCATCGTAAAGTCGTCGTTGAGCTCGAAGATGTCCTGGTCGAGTTCGTTGGCGGTCGAGAAGTTCTCGCGGCCCGACGTGATCTGGATGCCCGAGGCCAGGCGCACCGTCACGCGCGGGAACGGCTTCGCCTCGTTCGGCTGCGCGCCGCGGCGGTCGCGGATCCTCGAATACGCCACCCGGAACTCGTTCACGCTCTTGCCGAACGCGGAGTTGAGCTGCAGCACCGACGAGTTCGTCTTCGACCTGATCCGATAGAAGCCGTCCGGCGTCGTGTAGCTCGACGTGCTGCCGCCACCGATGTCGTTCAGGCCGTTCACGTAATTGTGGCGAATCGTCAGCCGGTGGCGCGAGCTGAGATTGAAGTCCATCTTGCCGAGGAACTTGTCGCTCTTCGTCGTGCGGCTGAACTGATCCTTCGCCGCGTCCACCGTGTAGCCGTACTTGTTCTGGAGGATGCTGAGGTACTGGTCCACCAGGGCGCTGTCGCCGCGGAACATCTGCCCGCAGCCGCTGATGCAGAACCCGGTCGGGGTCATCTTCCGGCCCCAATCCGCGTTGCCGAAGAAGAACGCCTTGTTCTCGATCACGCGGCCGCCGAGGCTACCGCCCCCCTGCTTGTCGCTGAATCTCGCGACCGCCGTGTGCGTCAAACCCTTGCCCACCCACGACTGGTTGCGGCCGAAGAAGAAGGCCGAGCCGGAGAACTGGTTCGTGCCGCTGCGCGTGATGGCGTTGATCCCGCCGCCCGAGAACCCGCCCTGCCGCACGTCGTACGGCGAAACCACGAGCTGGATTTCCTGGATCGCGTCGAGGCTGATCGGCTGCGTGTCCGTCTGGCCGCCCGGCGTGCCCGTCTCGGCCAGGCCGAACAGGTCGTTGTTGGCCGCGCCGTCAATCTGAATGCTGTTGTAGCGCGCGTTGCGCCCCGCCACCGACACCGCGGTCACCGTGTTGTTCGTGGTGACGGCGTTGAAGTACGGATTCACGCGCACGATGTCGATCAGGCTGCGCGAAATCGTCGGCAGGACGTCCTTTTCCGCTCCGGAAATGTTGGCGCCCGCGCCGGCGCGCGTCGTGTCGATCAGCGCCGCGTTGCCAACCACCTCAACCTGCGTCGTCAGGCTCGCGAGTTCGAGCTTGAAGTTGATGGTGGCCTCCTCGCCGAGCTTCACCACCACGTCCTTCTGCTCCTGATCCTTGAAGCCGGACATGGATACGCGGACCGTGTACGGCCCGCCGACGCGCAGATTCAGCAGCAGATACGAACCATCCGCCCCCGACACGCCCTCATAGCGGGTGCCGGTCGGCACGTGCAGGGCGGTGACCGTGGCCCCGGGCAGCACGCCGCCCTGTTGATCGACGACCTTGCCGACGAGATTGCCCGTCGTCACCTGCGCCGACGCGGTCGCGGCAAACAGCACGACCGTGCACAGCGCGACGCTCAAACTACTCAACGCTTTTTTCATTACGAAGTCTCCAGAGTCCAGTGAATTCAGCCGAACACGAGCGTCAGAGAACGCCCCGGCTGAGGCTCCGAAGTATAGCAGTACGGCCCGTGACGTCCGTATGACGGGCGGCGCGCGGCGGGGTTGCGGGTCCGGACACCGCCGGCCGCGCGGCTGAACCGGTTACTTGATCGCCTTGGGCGGCGGCTTGAGGGTGTATTCCTTCGTGTACGTGAGCTCGACGCCCGGGCGATTCACCCGGATCTCGATCATCCGGCGCCGCTTGAGCGGATCGGGGTTGTTCGAGTAGTACCCGAGGATGTAGTAATCGCTGGCCTCGGCGTCAATGCGCTTCAGGGCCTTGTCAAAGTCATTCTGATTGACCACGGCAAACCCGCCCGTCAGCTCCGCGATGACGCGCAGCGTGTCCTGTGACGTCCGGACGTTGTCCATGTACTCCGACGTGCTCACGTCGGTCTCGTCGAGATCGGGTCCCCCGG
>JAKCAB010000181.1 GCA_021839785.1 bacterium
TTGGATGACTTCAACGCGGCGCAGGCGAGCGGCTGGGAGGACTCGAACCCAGCCGGTCAGCCATTGCCGGGAGGGAAGCAGGCGAACGGCGTCTTTACCTTCGACTTGCCGGCTGTTGGGCAGCCGTACTTCGTGGCCAGCACCAAGAAGACGGAGACCTTCGAACTAAAGGAGGGTCGCAACCTGGAATTCCGTGTGGACATGGTGAGCGCCTTGGGACCGGATTCTTATGCCGTGCTGGCCTTCATCCCCACCACGACCGGCGCCAACTCGCTGGCTGGCTACGGCCTCGCGAAGTCGGAGACCGACTTCCTGATCACCAAGGGCATCAACAAATACTTCCTCGACGACGTGCCCTCGCCGGCGTTGAAGAACCAGAACGTCACCCTGACGCTCAACCTGACCGTCCGCAACGGCAACGTCGAAGTCACCGGCCAGGTGCTGGACAAGGACGACGGCAACCGGGTGATTTACGAAAAGCGCGTGGTGGACACGCCCGCGGCCGACATCATGTCCGATGGCACGGACGATCCGCCGGCGCCGTTCATTACCACCGGCTACTTCGTGCTCTATCTTTACGCGGACAACGGCACCGAGCCCGCCGGCTACCAGGTGGTTTATGACAACGCCGAAGTGCTGGTCTGCGACGCGACGGTGCTGGACGATTTCAACGCGGCCCAGGCCACCGGCTGGGAAGATTCCAATCCCGCCGGCCTGCCCCTGCCGGGCGGCAAGCAGGCCAACGGCGTATTCACGTTCGACCTGCAGGCGATCGGCCAGCCGTACTTCGTGGCGAGCACAAAGAAAACCAAGACCTTCCAGTTGGACGAGGGGACGCGCCACGAGTTCGCCGTGGACATGGTGAGCGGCTTGGGCATCGATTCGTTCACGGTGCTCGCGTTCATTCCGAGCGCCACCGGGGCCAACTCTCTTGGCGGCTACGGCATTGCCAAGTCCGAGAGCGACCTGCTCATCACCAAGGGTATCAACAAGTACTTCTTCAACGAGAACGTGGACCCGCCGGTCAAGAACCAGAACGTGACCCTGGTGCTCACCCTGACAGTGCTCCACGGCAACGTCGTCATCCGCGGCCGGGTATTGGACAAGGACGACAACAACGCCGTCCTGTTCGACAAGACCTTTGTGGACACGCCCGCGGCCGACGTCATGGCCGACGGCGACGACGATCCGCCGGCGCCGTTCGTGGGGATGCCGGGCAACGTGGTGTTGTACCTTTACGCCGACGGCGGCCAGGATCCCGCCGGCTATCAGGTGGTTTATGACAACCTGCTTGCCTCGACGCCTCCCTCCGACGCGAACGAAGCACCCGTGATTCTGGAAGTGACGCCGAAAGCCGGCACGAGCTTCCTCACCGCGCCCACAACGCTGTCGTTCAAGGTGTCGGACGATAAACCGATTGCCGACTCGGGTGTGTCGGTGCGCCTGAACGGCCAGCTCATTACCACGGCCAACGGGCTGACCTTGAACGCCGCGGGCACCACGCGCGTGGCCACCTTGAGCGGCCTCGGCGCTAACACGAATTACGTGGCCGAACTGACGGTGGTGGATTCGGACAACGTCACCCGCTCCGAGACGACGTATTTCGACACCTTCCTGGCCACCGATCGCGTGGCGGAAATCGAAGACTACAATTTCGATTCCGGCCAGTATTTCAACAACCCGGTGCGGACCCCCGAGGGCTGGGGCCAGGCCGACAACTCGTACGTGGATCGGATGGGGGTGGAGGGCACGGATTTCCACGACACCCGGACGGCACCGAGCGGCAACGATACGTTGTATCGCACGCAGGATCCGGTGCGCATGGCCCACACGTTGGATCAGCGCCGCCCGCAGTTCGATCCGGACAATTTCGTCTTCGACTACGACGTGGGCGACCTCGTGGCCGACGAGTGGCTCAATTACACGCGCGACTTCACCGCGGGTTCCTACGAAGTCTATTTGCGCGAGGCGGTGGTAAACTTCGCGCAGGCGGACAGCGTGCTGGAACTGGTCACCGGCAACGCCAGCCAGCCCAACCAGACCACCTCGACCCTCGGCACGTTCTTCGGCAAGCTCAGCGGCTACACGTTCCGCAACGTGCCGCTGACCGACGGCACCGGCCTAAACAAAGTGGTGCTCAAGCTGTCCGGGAAAACCACGCTCCGCCTGCGCCAGGTCACGGGCGACACGGATTCGGGGAACCGGTACTTGAACTACCTCATTTTCGTGCCCGTTTCGGACACGGGCGTCCAGCGGGCGGCGATCACCTCGCTGACGCCAACCCCAAGTTCGACCGTGCAAACCGTGACGCCTGAGATCGAGGCGGTAATCCAAAACCGCGACACCAGCGTGGACACCGCCACCATCCAGCTCGAGGTCAATGGCCAGACCGTAACCCCGACCATTACGCCGACTGCCTCGGGCGCCACCGTTTCGTGGGCGATGTCGCCGCTGCCGGCTTCGGGCGCCGCCAACACCGCCAAGCTCACCTTCAAGGACAATCAAGCGATCGAGAGCGTCACGGAATGGAGCTTCGTCGTGACGTACATCTACCTCGATCCGGCCAACCGCCGCAGCGGCCCTGGGCAGGACGCCGGTTTCCAGATGCGGATGGTGCAGGCACCGGCCGGCTCGAACCTGGACAACAGCCTCGACCGCGCCGAAGCCCAGCTCGCGCCCAACTCGACCATCCCGGTGTACGTGGACACGAACTTCGTGGAACAGGTGGTGAACATGTCCCAGGACGGAGCGCCGGCGGGCAATTTCCCCGACAAGTACATCGTGCCCGGCCTGGACGAGTTCAACGGGACGGACGATTTCGTCGTCGAAGTCCGCGCCTGGCTCGAATTGTCCGCGGGCGTGCATCGTTTTGGGGTGGTATCCGACGACGGGTACAAGATTTCGTCGGGGTCGAGCCCGTCGGCCAAGGAACCGGTCCTCGCCTTCCACAACGGCGGGCCGGCCAACGAGACCTTCGACTTCGTGGTGCCGCAAGCCGGCTTCTACCCCTTCCGCCTGATCTGGTACGAACGCGGCGGCAGCGCGTACGCGGAATGGTTTTCGCAAGATCCGGCCACCGGAGAAAACACGCTCATCAACGATTCGACCTCGGCCAAGGCGGTCAAGGCCTACCAGAACGTGGCCGCCGAGCCGGCCGTCACCCTGCAGTTCGCGGAACGCCTGGGCGACGCCTTTGCCGATGAGAGCGCCGCGGTCATCAACACCGCCACCAAGACCATCACCACCGCCGTCGGCGGCAGCGCCCGTTTCTACCGGCTGCGCAGTGACGCTGCGCGCACGCTGAAGACGATCGCGATTCAAGGCGGAAACGTGGTCATGACTTACGAGTAGCGGCGGCCCCCATGCCTACTAAGGCGGCCGACTGAAAATGTCGGCCGCCCGGTGGGTTTTTGATTTGCCGCCCGCGCGCCTTTGGCATCATCAGCCCCTTGGGTCGCTTCATGAGCCAGGAGAATCTCTTGATTGTGGCAGACAGCGAGCGCTGCGCGGACATGCGCTACGCCGTCGGGATGTCGGTGCCGGCGCCGTTCATTTACCTGCGGGTGAATGGACGCGGGTGCGCGGTGTTAAGCGACGCGGAGCTGGACCGGGTCGGCCGGCTGGGCCGGAAATGCCGGGTGCTTTCGCTTTCGTGTTGTCAGCGCCAGCTCCGGCGCGCGGGCGGCAAGAACACCAGTGTGGCCGCGGTGATTCGTATGCTGGCGAGCAAGCGCGGCGGAGGCCGCCTCCTGGTTCCTGCGGATTTTCCGCTCGGACTCGCGCGGGAGCTTCGCCAACTCAAGATTCGGGTGCGTCCGCGGGCCGGCGAACTGTTTTTCCCCGAACGCGAATTCAAGTCCGCCGAGGAACTGGAGATGGTTCGCGCCGCCGTCGTGATGGCGGAGGTGGGTTTGGCCGAGGCCATTCAGGCGCTCAAAAGCTCCAAGATCGGCCCGCGCGACCAGCTCATTTACCACGGCTCGCCGCTCACGGCCGAGAAATTGCGCGGGATCATTCAGGTGGCGATCCTTCAAGCCGGCGGGCACGCCGATCAGACGATCGTGGCGGGCGGGCGGCCAGGCTGCGAGATGTGCGAGATCGGTTCGGGTCCGCTGCCCGCGCACCAGCCGATCGTTTTGCAGGTGTCCCCGCGATCCGAGAAAACCGGCTATTACGCCAACATCGCCCGCACGGTGGTTCGCGGCCGGGCCTCCGAACCGGTCCGAAAACTCTATGCCGCCGTGACGGGCGCCCAGGAAACCGCGCTGGACCACTTGCGCGACGGCGTGCGCGCTGGCGAGGTACATGCGACGGTCCAGGACTACTTCGTGCGGGAAGGATTCCGCACCAGCCGGTCCGGTGGTGCCCGGCATGGCTTCCTGCACGCCACCGGCCACGGCCTCGGCCTGGCGCCGAATGAGCCGCCTCACCTCACGGCGGGCAGCGAAACAGTGATGCGGCCACGGCAGGTGGTCGCCCTGCACCCGGCCATGCATTATCCCGAATTTGGCGGGGTGCGCGTGGGCGACGTGGCGGTGGTCACGCGCAATGGCGCCCGCAATCTGACCCAGTTCGAGAAGGTGCTGGAACTGTGACCGCGGTGTGCCTTTCTGCGCCGGTGAGACGCGGATCCGCACCGCCGATAAGCCACCACTCACAACACAACATATTCTACGCAAACGAGTTGATCGCGGCTTGAACTTGGCAGGCAACCGGCTAGATTACCAAAGTGTGCGTGGCCGGATTCAAACCGGCTGGCGTCAAAATTGACTTAAAAAAACAACAACTATGATGCCTGGACTTTTTTTCGGACCTTGGGATTGGCTGATGATTCCCGGTCTGTTGCTTGGCATGTGGGCGCAATTCAAACTGATGTCCACCTACAACCGTTACGTGCGTCAGCCCATCGAAACGGGCGTGACGGGCGCGCAGGCGGCCCGCGAAATTCTGGACCGCGCCGGCT
Source organism: bacterium (assembly GCA_021839785.1). The sequence goes on from JAKCAB010000181.1 coordinate 4,964, forward strand.
TGCATCAGGTTCCGGTCCAACCGGTGCCCGGTCACCTGACCGATCACTACGATCCGATCAAGCGCTCGCTCTTTCTGTCCGAGGAAAACTACCACGGGCGGTCGGTGGCGGCGGTGGGCGTGGCGGCCCACGAAGCGGGTCATGCGCTGCAGCACAAAGAGGCTTACGCGCCGCTGCAACTCCGCATGATGATGGCGCCCGCGACCGGCGTCGCCAGCACCGCGGTTTGGCTGATTCTCTTTGGCGGGTTTTTGTTGATGACGTTCCGCATCATCTCGCCGGCCCTTTTCGGGGCCTTGCTGCCGTATGCCATCGGCGCCTTTGCCGTGGTGACGCTGTTCCAGTTGGTGACGCTGCCGGTCGAGTACGATGCCAGCCGGCGGGCCAAGGTACAGTTGTCCCAGCTCGGCATCGTGCGCAGCCACGAGGCGGGCGCAGTAAGCGAAGTGCTGGGCGCGGCGGCACTCACTTACGTGGCGGCGCTGGTCGCCTCCGTGTTGCAATTGTTGCGCCTGGTCATGATCGCGCGCGGCTTCAGCCGAAACGACTAATCCGCGTCCCACTCGGCTTGGCGGCACCGGCTCCCGTCAATTGCGGTTGCCGGTGCCTTGCTGTTTTCCTACGGTCGCGCGCGGTGAACCGGGATCGTCGAGCAAATGACCGGCGGCGCGGGGCGCGTCTGGCGCGATGGCTGC
>JAKCAB010000591.1 GCA_021839785.1 bacterium
GGGGGGTGCGCGGACCTGGCCTGGAGACGTTCCTGGAGCTCGCCCTTGGGATTCTCGAAGTCGGACAGGCCCGGACTCTCGCCGAGTTCGGTCGCGAACTGTTCGATGACAAAGGCACGCGCCGCCTCGAAGCCCTGGTCGAGAAAGATCGCGCCCAGCAACGCCTCGAACGCGTCGGCCAGGGTCGAAGAGCGTTCGCGCCCGCCGTGCAGTTCCTCGCCGCGACTCAACACAAGGTAGCGCCCCAAATCGAGCCGCTGGGCGCGATCCGCAAGCGAACGCCGGTTCACCAGCCGGGCGCGGGCCTTGGTGAGCGCACCTTCGCCCAGCGCGGGAAAGCGCCGATAAAGCTCGCTCGTCAGCACCAGCTCCAGCACCGAGTCACCCAGGAACTCGAGCCGCTGATTGTGCTGGAGCTTCGCGGCGTGTTCGTGCGCGACCGACGGGTGCGTGAGCGCGAGCCGGAGCAAGTGCGCGTCGGCAAAGCGCCACCCCAGCGCCGTCTGTAATTGTTCGAGCTCGTTCACGCCAGCTCAGCTTGGAGATTCGCCGGCCGCAGCCGGGCTGGCCGGGGCGAGGTTTTCGGCGCCCGCCGCCGGCGGGGGCGGGGGCGCTGCGTCTGCCGGTTCGGTCGTGGCCGGTGATGCCGCCGAAGCCTCGGCCGGCACCGCGGCGGGTTGCAGGCCGTGTTCCAGCAAATGGGCCACGTCGCGCTGAACGGACTCCAACTGGTCGAGCTGCAGGTCCGGATCGGGAATGGTGAACACGTCGCCGCTCCGGACATGTTCGTAAATGAGCATGCGCCGACCCGACTCGACCGCCTGTGCCTTGACCTTCAGGAGCCGTTTGCGTTCGAGCATCACGGCGAGGACGAATACCGCGCCGGCGTGTTGCGGCTCGTGGTTCTCGAGCAGCTTCCGCAACAGCGTCTCGGCGGTTTCCTTCTGGATCGGGTCGGGCGGCGTGGCGGGCGGCGGCTCGTACGTGCTTTGCCAGTGCGAGACAAAACCCCGGCGGTGGTTCGCGCCTTCGCCGTACTGGGCCTGCCAGCAGGCTTCGCATACGTCCTGGCGGTGGTACGCCTGCCGTTCGTCGAACAGCACGGTGTGCAGCGTTTCGCGGTTCTTGAAGTCGCGACCGCACCCCTGGCAGGCGTGGGCGCGCGACTGAATGTTCCATTCGAGCATGAACGAGCCGTTCGTTGAGCGGGTGGACAACCGCCCTCGGCGCCGACGATCCTGCCGCCGGAATCGCTGGCGGTCTGGCCGGTCTGGCCGAGGGCTGGCAGGCGGGTTGGAATTTGGAAGCTCGCGCCGACCGAATCGGCCGTGAGCTGCCAAAGTTCAACTCGCCCCCCGCGTTTCGTACTGGACGGCCGGTGTGCGGGGCGTATTCGTTCGCCCCCCGCGAAGGCAATCCATTGACTGGCAGAGTAGTTGGTCTCCGCGGGACGCGGCAAATCATTTCCCGATCGGCTTGCGGAGCGATGTTCGTGTCGCACTGACCGTAGATGGCGGTGCCCCAGTGCTTGCCAAAAGGCCGCGCGCCGCCGCGCAGGAAGGCGTAATGGTAAGCCAGCAATTCCCGCGCGGTGTGGCGCCGCGGCTGGCCCGTGAAGCGCTCGACCGCCCGGTCGAACTCGCCGAGTTGGTACCGGCCTTCGGGCACGAAGCCCGCGCCGCCGCCTTTCATCTGGTAAAACGTCGTGTCGTACAGCGTTTCCCAGGAGGGATGTCCGGCTGCATCAACCGCATGTCGCCGAAGTTGACGCCGGCCTTGCGAAGTCGCGCCTCGAGGAAGTAGGCGCCGTAGGATTCCGCAGAGAGGTAAGTGGCGCGGGTGCGTTTCTCGATCAGCGCCGCGGCGGCGCAAGGCGGTGCGGCAACACCGCCGCCACCAAATCAGGATACTCCCCCCGGTTCGGAATCTCGTCTGCGCGCGGTTTCCGCCGCATCGCCTCCAGGCGGGACTCCCCGAGCCGGACGCGCTCAACCTCTTTTCGGTCAGCAAAAACGGCGGCTGCTGAGCCGCCGCCCGCGAAACGCACCGGTTTCCCCCACTTCCCCAGCCCGTTCAGATCAGCGACATGCCTTTCGGCACCTTCACGATCACCGTGCCGGCAATCTTGTCGTGCCAGCTCTGGCGTTCCGCCGTCCAGCCCGCCCAGAAAAACCCGAGACCCAGAGCGAGGACCGAGAATACCGCCCCGAGCGACCGCACCAAGGCCACGGTGAAATCCACGTCACGGCCGTCCACGCGCACCACCTTGAGGCCGCAAACGATGCCGCCGATGGTCGTGCCCTTCCAGGTCCACAACGCGACGTGGTAGGCGATCAGCAGAAAGATGAAGAGCGGATTGGGCACGGCCGTGAACACCCAGCCAAGCAGGACCAAGTCGAGCGCCATCGCCGCGAAGCGAATCCAGAACCCGGCGCGCGGCAGCGCCGCGCATTCCGCGGAGGCTCGCGCGCTGACCGGCGGGGTCGTGAACGCGGGAGGAGTGGCAGAGCTGCCCGGGCCGGGCACTGGCATGGTCATCGCCAGAGCCGTGCCGGTGGGGGATGTGACACTCGCCGGCGCGGGCGAGAAGCTGCTCGCGGATTCCGGCGTGGCGCCCACCGCAGGCACTGTCGCGGGAGCAACCGCGGGAGCCGCTGAGGGAGCCGGTGCGGGCGGTTCCACGGTCGGCACCGGAATCGGTACGGGCGGAGACGGCTTCGTGGCGCGGCTGGCCTTGATCGTTTCGATCAACGCCATCAAGGCCGCGCCGAAACCGAGCGGGATGCTCAGTCCCCAGATCACCAGCCCCAGCAGCGGCACCATGTAGAGCACCGTGATCAGCGCAAAGCCGACGAGGAAACCGAGCAACGGCGGGCACGTCCCGGCCGTGTTGAGTCGGCGGCAGATGCTCCGCCCCATCCACTGAAACATTGCCGCTTTGCCAGTGAACAAGGCCACCACGCACGCCAGCCACAGAAACGGCAGGATCAGCAGCCCCACGCCCGACGCCATCAAGACGAACGAGAGCGGCGCGCTCAAGATCAGCCCGAGCAGGCCCACGCCGAAGGCCTGCAGTGCCTGGCTCTCCAGCGTGCGCTCGCAAGCTTCGACCGGCCGCGGAATCAGCGCGGCGAGGAGCAGATAAGCCAGAAAATGCAGGCCCACGATGATCCACACCCAATCCACCGAGGGCGGCAGCGGGCGGGCGAGGAAGAGGCCTTTCGTGAACCACGCGCCGAAGGACGGCAGGAACCCGCCGATTTCGATCTTCTGGCTCAGCAACTGCGCGTCGGGATCCTTGGTCAACTTGCCGCCGACCACGATGCATTCGCCGTGCACCACTGCTTTCGGACCCAGGCGTGCCTGGCCGCCCACGACCACCACCTGGCCATGCACCTCGCTGTTCAGATCCAGATCGCCGAACACGGTGACGCACTGGTCGCCGATCTCGCCGTTGACCCGGGCGTTGCCGAACACCGTCACGCACTGGTCGTCCACGGGCCCGTCGATCTGTGCGTGCCCGAAAACCGTCACCACCATCTCGGCCCGCCGGTCCGCTCTCAGTTCGGAAGAGCTGAAGATGTTGACCAGTTCGCCGATCGAACGCGGCCGATCTTCGCTGAAAACCGACGAGGCCGTGGCCGCCGGTTGCGCCGGAGCGACCGGCTCGGCCGGCGAAGTGCCTTGCACTTGCGCCGCTGTCTTGGGCGGCAACCCGGCGGCGATTGCGAGCGCCGCTGCGGTCAGCCAGGTCCAGCCGTGGCCCCTAAAGGATTTTCGTGTCATACGCCTTCCTCCGTTATTTTTTGCAGGCAATCCGACAAAGCAGCGTGCCCAAGCCAATGCAGACCGCGTACATCGCGGCGCAGAGGGCACCGACGCCCAACCACACCCCCAGCCCCACCTTGTGCAGCAATATTTCCGCCGCGGAAACCATCGCCTCGCCCGCGCTCCACAGCGCCTTGATGGGTGCCAGCCACACGTTGAGTTGCTCGCCCACCAGGCCGGTGGACGCGACTTCGCCGGCGTGCAGCAAGGCAAACGTCAGCGCGCCGAGCACGAACGACACCGTGGCCAGCGAGAGCGCCTGCGCCCACCGCGGCCAGACCACCCAGGTCTGGCGATACCACGGCCGTCGGGCCCGCGCCTCGATAACGGCGAGCACCCGCGGCAGTAACGCAGAAGGGGCCGGCCGGTCGGGCAGAGACTTGAGCTGCCGGTCCAGCGCGGTTTCCCAGTTGTCGTTCGGATTGGTGGGACGCGGATTCATGGTTGGCTTACGGATTGGAGGACACGGCGCCGGTGCAGGAAGTTGCGGGATTCTGCGGCGGCTCCTGGGCCGCGCTGACATTTGCGAAGGCCAGCAAGTGAAAGTTGGAGTTCATGGCTTGGGTAGGTGGGCAGGCGCTGGGATTCAGGCGACGGCGACCTCCGGGTTCAGCGAGAGCTTGCGCCGCAGCGCCTCGCGGCCGCGGTGGATGTCGGTTTTCACTTTGCCGAGCGAGACTTTGAGCCAGGCGGCGATCTCCTCGTAATTGAGGTTCTCGAAGTGGAAGAGCACCAGCGGGACGCGCTGGGAATCCGGCAACGCCTGGAGCGCCGCCTCGAGGATCTCCCGCTGATCGGCGGTATCGACGCTTTGCTGGTGGGTGTCCGGCGCGGGCAGGCGGTCAGCGAAGGTTTCCGCCTCGTTCCCGGCCTCCTTCTCGTACTCGGAGAAAAATCGCCAGCGGTTGCGGTAGCGAGTGAGGTGGTTCAGCGCCAGGTTGCGCGCCACCGTTTTGAGCCAGCCGCCGACCGTGGGGCTGCCGTTCAGTTCCTCGAACCGCTCGTAGGCCTTCAAGAACACCTCCTGGACGATGTCCTCGGCCTCGGCTTGGCTCCCCAACAGGCGAAAAGCGGTCGTGAATACCATGTTCTGGTAATTCCGCATGAACGCCTCGAATTGGAGGGGATCACTCATCCGCCCGGTGGTTCGTTCGGCTGCCCGTCTAATTCGAGTTCATTGTCACCGGCAGAACCCGGCCCGAAAGACGAAAGTTGCAGAAAAGTGCAAACGAAACGTTCCTTGGCCGCGTATAACCCGGTGAATCGGTGAAAACGCGCCCCGCACAACAACGTTCGCCCGCCCGGCCGCCCGGCCCGGACACGCCGCCCGCGCGCCCGCCTCGCCGCCTCCGAAACGCATGAGCGCCTCCGCCTTCCAAAGCCTCAAATCGCTCTTTGCGCCCACGGACGAGCAACTCATGTGGCGCGTCCAGGCTGGCGGCGATCACGCGGCTTTCGCGGACCTTGTCCGCCGCTGGGAAGCGCCGATCCAGCGACTCTGCGCCCGGTTGACCGGCGATGAACACCGCGCGCAAGACCTCGCGCAGGAAGTTTTTGCGCGGATCTTTGCGCACCGCGACTCGTTCCAGCACGGCGCGAAGTTTTCCACCTACCTGTGGCGCGTGACGCTGAACCACACTTACAGCGAACTGCGCCGCCCGCGGAACTGGCGCGAGACCCTGCTGGATCAGCCGACCGACGGCGAGCACACCGGCTTTGACGAGTTCAGCGCCGACACGCCGTCGCCGGCCGAGGAAACCACCCGCCGCGAGACCAATGACGCGGTGCGGACCGCCTTGAGCGTTCTGCCCGAGCATTACCGCAG
>JAKCAB010000333.1 GCA_021839785.1 bacterium
GCAGTTCTCCGTTACGGCCAGCGGCACCGCCCCGCTCACCTATCAATGGCAACGCAACGGTTCGCCGATCGCGGAATCCGGCCGCTTCTCCGGCACCACGACGCCGTTGCTGAGCATCGCCGGCGTGAGCGCCGCCGATGCGGCGAGCTACACCGTCGTCGTCCAGAACGCGGCGGGCGCTGCGACCAGCGACGCCGCCACGCTGACGTTGGAAGCGAAACTCCCGCCGACCATCGGCACGCAGCCGAAGCCGCTCACCATCTCGGAGGGCGGAAGCGCTCAATTCGCCGTGGCTGCCACCGGCTCGATCCCGCTGGGCTACCAGTGGAAACGCAACGGCACGGCGTTGGTCAATTCGGGCCGTTATTCCGGCGTCAACACCGCCCAGCTTACCGTCACCGGCGCACGGAGCAGCGACGCCGGAGATTACACCGTGACGGTGCAAAACAGTGCCGGCGCCGCGACCAGCGCTGTCGCCACTCTGAAGGTGCTTTCGCCACCGCTCATCACCCAGCAGCCGGCTTCAGCCAAAGTCGTGGCCGGAGCCTCGGTGACCTTCTCCGTTTCCGCCACGGGCACCGCGCCGCTGGGTTACCAGTGGAAACGCAACGGCACGGCGCTGGTCAATTCGGGCCGTTACTCCGGCGTGACGACCCCGAACTTCACGATCACCGGCGCCCGCTCATCCGATGCTGGCGACTACACCGTGACCGTGCAAAACAGCGCCGGATCGGTGACCAGCGACGCTGCAACCCTGAGTCCGATCACGGCCCCGGTCATCACCCAGCAGCCGCAGTCCCAGGTCGCGGCGGCGGGTGCCACGGTCCAATTCAGCGTGACGGCCACCGGCACCGCACCGCTGGATTACCAGTGGAAGCGCAATGGCACGGTGCTCACGGAGGACGCGGGCCGGTACTCCGGCACCACCACCGCCCAGCTCACGATCACCGGTGTGGAGAGTGGCGACGCCGGCGATTTCACCGTGACCGTGCAAAATGCGGCGGGCTCGGCAACCAGCGAAGTGGCCACGCTCAAGCTGGGAAGCGCCGGTGCGCGCACGCTTTTTCAACCGTCGTTGAAGTCCGATGGCACCTTCCACTTCTTCGTGGCGGGCGACGCGGGCCAGACTTGCGAGATTCAGTATGCGGCCGATCCCGTGGGGCCGTGGACGAAGCTGGCCGACGTGACACTCGGCGCGAATCCCACCGAAGTGCAGGATGCGGACACGGCAACACACGAGGTGCGTTTCTACCGCGCCGTGATTCCTTGACGCCGCCGAGGCCTGCCCTTGGCCGACCTTCGCCAGCGTGGACAACATGCGCTCAGCCGCCGGGCTTCTGAAAGGATCCCGGCGGCTGTTGGTTTTTACCGGCGCCGGCGTGTCCGCCGAAAGCGGCGTTCCGACTTTCCGACAGGCACTGACCGGGCTGTGGGCGCGCTTCCGCCCGGAACAACTGGCCACCCCGGCGGCGTTTGAAGCGAATCCCCGCTTGGTATGGGAGTGGTATGCCTGGCGCCAACAAGTCGTGGCGCGAGCGCAGCCAAACCCGGCACACTTCGCGATCGCGGCGCTGGCCGGACCCATTCCAGACCTGACGCTGGTCACCCAAAACGTGGACGGCCTTCACCAACGCGCGGGCAGCCAGCACGTGTTGGAACTTCACGGCAATCTGTTTCGGGTGCGCTGTTCGAGGGAAAACGTCGTCGTGCCGGTCTGGGAGCATCGCGACGAAGCCACCCCGCTCTGCCCGGGGTGCGGCGGCCGGCTCCGACCGGACGTGGTCTGGTTCGGTGAAGCCCTCCCAGCCGCGGAGTTCGAGGCGGCTCAACTGGCCGCCGGCCATTGCGATCTCTGCCTGACGGTCGGCACTTCGGCCGTCGTTTATCCCGCCGCGGCAATTCCGGAGATGGTTTTGGAGCGCGGGGTGCCGCTGATCGAAGTCAATCCGGAGCCAACCTCGCTCACGTCACGCGCGACCGTAAGCTTGCGCGGACCAGCCGGGAAAATCCTGCCCGTGCTGCTCGCGTTGACCTGGCCGGACAAGCCAGGCGACTGATCGGTGTGAACGCCAAACCCGGCGGTTCATGGCCTCACCGGAGGCCGCGAAGCCAGAGCTCGTAATCGTAGATCGCCGCCACGACCAGCGAGTGGCGGATCGTGCCGTTGGCGACGAGGGCCGCCGCCTGCGGGGCGGAGACCAACCGCGTGGCCACGTCCTCGGCGTGGTCCAATTCGAGGTCGCAGGAGCGGCGGCAATTCTCCACCAGGACGGTATGGCAAGTGTTACTGAGGATGGCCGGGTTCGGTCGCACGCTGCCGATGACGCGCGCGTTATCGCCCGCGAAGCCGGTTTCTTCCCGGAGTTCGCGCAGGCCGGCTTCGACCGGCGACGCATCCTGCGAATCCATCACCCCGCCGGGAATCTCGAGATCGACACTCTCGGTGCCGTGGCGGAACTGCTCGACCATCACCATCTGCCCGTCGGCGGTGATGGCGATCACGTTCACCCAATCCGGTGCGTCCAGCACGAAAAAATCATGCTTCCCGCCGGTGCGCGGCGAACGCCGCACGACTCGCCGGACGGAAAAAACGCGGTAGTCTGCCAGGCGTTCGGTGGAAATCACAGGCCACGGTGCAATCACGCGTCGAGCTTGGCGGGCGCCGCCCTACTTGGCAATTCGTGCTTGCGCGCAAACCAAGTCAGCCGGGAGCACAAAATCGCTCCGCTCCTCAAAAAGCGGCCTGACGGATCAATCAGGCGCGCGCCGATTACCTCCGCATGCTCGCCCGCTGGTTGATCCAAGACGTGTCGCGTGGCGCCTTGCGAACTCCAGTCACGCCGGGGACGACCGTTTCGGCATCCATCCACTTCCTGATCTCGGCGTGGCCATCGGCAAAGGAGAGTCCGCTGGCGCCGCCATGGTAAACGGCCGGAAGGTTGCCCCACTCCGGCGGGCGATCGACCAGGACCAGAAAATAGCCGTCGTCCACGCTTTCCTCGCGTTCGTCGATGAACACGAACTGTGTGGAGGGGGCCTGGATTTCCGACATTTTCCGGTAGGTCCACCATTGTTTGTCGATGAGCGCCGTGTGCCAGCTATTGCCGTTCATGCAGCCGTTCATCGAGATGCTGCGCGTGCGGGGATGCTTCTTCCCATTGATGGTCACCAGGAATTTGTCCGCCGGACATTTGTAGATGCCGAGGGATTGGTTGTACGGGTAAAGCTTGCCGTGCGGCGGCATCAGCAGCGTGACGTTCGTGCAGTCGCGGAGGTTCACCGGCCCGGCGGTGGTCGAAATCCAGCCGCCCACCCAGCCATCCGCCGTCCCGTCGCCATTGGGCACGAGCCGGTCTTGAAAATCGTCGGCGTACATCATCCAGGCCAGCGAAAGCTGCTTGCCGTTGTTGATGCAGCCCACGGCCTGGGCCTTGCTTTTGGCGCGGGCAAGCGCGGGCAACAACATGCCGGCCAGGATGGCGATGATCGCGATCACCACCAAAAGCTCAATCAGGGTAAAGCCTCGCGCTCGCGGACTTTCGGGCAGGACAAGGCAACAACGGTTTTGACTCGCATTCATGGCTGATTCGATGCAGCCATTTACGGCCAACCGGCCGGGCTTGTCCAGCGCGGCTATCTGGAAATAGTCCAGTCTTGGAAACACCGCGAGGCTACCAAGCTACGGTTGCGCCAGGCCCGAACAAACTCGAATGCGGAGCCAAGCTGCGCCATCACCCCCCAAACCGGAAATCCGCGCCGGCGCACGGCTGACTGTCCCGCCGCGCCGGCGCCAAACACCTTAAAGCGTGTGCCCCGCCGCGGAGCCCAAACTGCACGTCGGCGGCGTGCCCACGGTGTTGTAAGTGTACGTGCCACCGCCGGGGCATTCGGGCGCCTGGCCGTTCTTGAGGTAGGAATTGACCGCCGTTTCATCCACCGCGTCGCCGTTGGCTTTCCGGTTTTCGGCGGCCCAAGCCTCCTTGGCGCTGTCGATTGCCTTGAGGTTCATGATGCAGGCCTGGCGTTGGGCGTTGGTGCGCATCTTGGCGAAATTCGGAATCGCGATCGCGGCGAGCAGGCCGATGATGGCCACCACGATCATGATTTCAATCAGGGTAAAGCCGGAGCTTGGACCTGCCTTCATCCGCATATGCTGCCTTTCCGTTTTCATTTCTCGGTTCACCGATCGGGCGCTCGCGTGACTGCGCCGCCACAAGGTCTTGACCGACTTAAAGCCGGCGCGCATCGCTTGTCAACGCCACCGCCCGATTATCGCGAGCCTTCTGCGAAAACACCGGGAATGGCCGCGAGTTGCGCTCGACTTTTGCCAACGCCTGCACTGAAGCGCGGCGGGCGTCAGACCCCGGCCAGGATCGCTTCTGCCGCGGCGCGAACGCTGCGGGCCAATTCCGGCGGCCGGACCACTTTCGCGTCGCCGCCCCACCCCAGCACCCAGCGTTCGATCTCCCCCAAGCTGGACAGCTTGAGGCGTAATTCCACGCCACCGTCGCGGCGTTCCACCAACACCTGTGAAGGATGCCAACGCTTTTCGCGGATGTAGTCCGCGACGCGGGGCGAGAACCGAATCGCCACCTCGAACCTCCCCTCGCCCGAATGGACACCAAAGCTCCCGCGCAAACGCTCGTCCATGCTGAAACCCGCCGCCCGCCGGAAGGTTTTACCGGTCGGCCGCAACGACTGGATGCGCGCGGGCACGAACGTCCGCACGTCCTGGCGCAGGTGATCGAAGGCGAACAGGTACCACTCGCCGTTGATATTGGCCAGGTGGTACGGGTCCACGATGCGCGGCTCCGGGGCGGCGCGGCCCGGCTTGCGATAGGCGATTTCCAACTGTTGGCGCTTGGCGGTGGCGCGGGCCAGTCCGTCGAAGATTTCAAGATTCAACAGCGTCTCGGCGCTCGTGCGGAACGAAACGGTTTGATCCCAATCCGCCAGGTGCAGCGAGACGGTTTCGGGCAACGCGGCGGCCAACTTCTTGAGCGCGCTCAGCAAAGGCTGCTCGAAATTGGTGCCGCGGTATTGCTGCACCGCCTTTTCGGCCACGACCAGCGCGAACAGCTCGCCTTCGGTGATCTGCAGGCTCGGAAAGGCGCTGACCTCCTGGGTGTAACGGTAGCCCCAGCGCTGCTGGTCATAGGCGATCGGCAAGCCCATCCGATCGCGCATGAAATCGATGTCCCGTTGAATGGACTTGGGGCTGACCTCCAGTTCCCGCGCGAGACGGGAGGCGTTTGGGTACCGGCCCGCGCGGATGGCCTCGTGGATTTGCAACATCCGCTGCAACGGCGGTCGCGCGCGCGGATAATCCGCGCCTCCGGCGGAACGGCACTGGCGGGCAGAGGCACGCATGGCGTTCGCGCGCCGGGGCCGAAGCGCCGGCTAGAGCAGCTTCATCAGCAGCTCGTCGTTCGTCTTGTGCTTCTTGAGCGCCGCCTGGAGGGTCTCCATCGCCTCGATCGGGTTCAAGTCCACCATCATGCGGCGGAGTTTGCGCACCGCCTCGATGTTGTGCTTGGCGAAGAGCTTCTCTTCCTTGCGGGTGCCGCTCTTGGGAATGTCGATGGCCGGGAACAAACGGCGGTCGGCCAGCTTGCGGTCGAGCACCAGCTCCATGTTGCCGGT
>JAKCAB010000283.1 GCA_021839785.1 bacterium
CTTTTGCCACCGGCGGCCGTAAGCCAAATCGTTTTACGATGGCGCGAGCGCCACGGCCACGGTCACCGGCATGGTCCAAATTTCCAGCGAGACGGTCTTCACGACCCGGAAACCCGCGGCGCTGAGCTCGGCCGCCACGTCGATCGGCCGGCAATCCACGATGTGCGGAAAGTGGCGGTGCATCCACACGTAGGCCCGTTCCAACGCACTGGCCTGCAAACCGGGCGGAACCGTCGCCATCGAAACGACCCCCAGCCGTCCGCCGGCACGCAGCACGCGACGCACTTCCGCCAAAACCAAGGGAATGTCCCCGTCGGGGAAAAGTTCCAGCGTGAAGCTCGTGTAAGCCGCGTCGAACTCCGCGTCTGCGAAGGGCAGACTCCGCGCGTCAGCCACGCGCAAATCCACCGGTGCGGAGGTTTGGGCAGTCTCCATTTTCTTGCGAGCGACCGCCAACATGCCGGGCGAAATGTCCACTCCGCAAACCTGACCGCCCGCGCCGACCTTGGCCGCCAGGTCGAGAATTTCGTTGCCCGTGCCGAAACCGACTTCCAGGACGCGTTCGCCGGGCTGCACGGCGAGCGCCTCCAAACCCGCCAGCCGGGCGGACCGCTCGCTGGCGTCCGACAAGAGGTCGTACGCGACGCTGATCCGGTCGTAGAATGCGCGGTTGGATTCGTGGTGGCCCGCCGTGGATTCGTTCATGGCGCCCAGCTTACAGAGCGCCGCGGGTAAACGCCAAGCCTGTGGCCTGGACGGGGAATTCAGTCCCCTGCCCGGCTGCCGGCCATCACCTCAGCGGCTCCGAATGCTCGGGCGTGGGCGAAGCGGCCGGCGCGTCGGCCGGTGCCGTTGGCAGGAGCAGTCGCTCGATTTCCTCGTAGGTGTCCACCACCTGCGTCGCTTCGCCGAGTTGCTCGCGCGGCAGGGAGTTGGTGATGGCGATCACGTCCATGCCCGCGGCGCGGGCGGCCGTGACGCCAGCAGCCGAGTCTTCGATCACGCAGCACTGCGCCGGCGCCAGGCCCAGCAATTTCGCCGCGTGCAGGAACACGTCCGGCGCGGGCTTGGTGCGCCCCACGTCCTGCGTGCTCACGACGACCGGGAAAAAGCGCCGGAGTTGTTTCATCGCCAGCACTTCGTCGATGACCGGATGATTCGAGCCGGAGGCGACTGCGAGGGCGTAACGTGGCGCCAGGCGGGCAAGCAGGTCCGGCAGCCCTTCGAAAATCGGCTGCTCGCGCCGGAGGATTTCGATGAGCCGATTCTGTTTCGCCGCTAACAACTGTTCCATCGGCTGTGGCGGACGGTGGCGCGCCACGAAGTCCTGCCAGAGCACTCGATCCGAGCGGCCGATGTAGGACGGGAAATGAATGCCGTGGCGACCGCCGTAACCCAGCTCGTCGAAGACATCCAGGAAGGCCCGCTCGTGCCACGGCTCGCTGTCCACGATCACGCCGTCCATGTCAAAAATGATGGCTGCAAACTGCTTCATGGCGGGGCGAAGAATGAGACTTGGAAAGGCCGCAGCGCAAGCAGTGCTGGGTTACGCGAACATCGCGGGCGGTCGCTCGACCAGATGCAACAAATTGCCCTCGCCGTCCGCGAAAAAAAGGACTCGGCCGCCACCGCCGGCGGGCTTGACCGGCTCGTTGAAGACCACGCCGCGCGATTCCAGTTCCGCGCGCGCACTCTCGATCGAGTCCACGCGCAACGCGACGTGCCGCCAGCCGGCCAGGCGGTTATTGGCGGTCTCGGGCAGCGCGCGTTCTGCCGCATAAATTTCAACCAGCGCCCCGCCGCCGGGCAGTTGGAGCAAGTAAGCCGGTGGCGTCTCGCCGTTGTCGAAGGCGACCCGCGCCCCCAGCGCGCGGCAATACCAGTCCTTGAGCGCCACCGGGTCGCGCGCCGGCAGGCCGAGGTGTTCCACGCGGAGGTTCATGGCGGCTGTCAGCGGGATTTAACGCGGCTAGCCACAGATTTCGTCGCCGAGCCACCCAGCTCGAGCAACCGCGCGAATTCGGCCTCGCCTACCGGCATCACCGAGAGGCGCGGCTGCCAGACCAGCGCGAGGTTCGCGAAGGCCGGGTCGGCCTTGATCGCAGCTAGACTCACCGGCTTGGGCAGAGCCTGGATTGGCTCCAAATCCACGGCCGACCAGTCGCCCTCGTTGGCGGTCGGATCGGGATACGCCGCCTTAACCACGCGGGCGAGGCCAACGATCTCCCTGCTCTCGCCGCTGTGGTAGTACAGCACCGGATCGCCCGGCTGCATGGCGCGAAGATGCAGACGCGCAGGAAAGCTCCGTACGCCGGTCCAGGCCGTGCCGCGCTCGGCTACGAACTGCGACCACGCATAAGTCTCCGGCTCTTGTTTTACCAACCAGCATCGTTGCGCCATGCGCGAACATCTACCCTCCGCGCCCGCTGGGCAAAAGCAGAAAGCGCGAATGGAGAAATGACTCCCCTGCTGCCTGACTTTTGCAGGGAGCCCCCCCCCGCCCGTCAAAGCTTCGCCCCGGCCAGGGGCTTATCGCGCGGTTGGCTGACGCCGTCGGGAGGTTCACCCTCCTCACCGTTGTAGCGCCACGCGCCCGGCTCCAGGACCAAATCCAGGTCCGAAATGTCGCGGTCCACGCGGCCGACCACCCCGCCATTGAGCCAGTCGAGGTTCGAGTTGCGCTGGGAAAACTTGTAACCCTTGACCCGGACGCTCAGCGAGACCGACTCCGTGGGCACTCCGCGGAACTCGAAGCGTCCCTCGGCGTCGAGCAGCGCCTCCGCGTGGTCCCACGCCTGCTCGCGGCCGAGGAACAACCGCGTGTCGGGCGGCACGGGCTTGCCATCGGACAACACCACGCGACCCGCGAGCCGGTGCGCCGGCGTGATGGCGATGTCCCCCAAATCGCTCGTCGTTCCGCTCTGGCCGGTAACGAACTTCCGTGGCGGCACCGCGCCGTGGCCGTGCAGCGAAGCCATTGTGACGTAGCAGACAAATTCGCGCTCGGGCGTCACGTTCGGCAACGCGAAACGCCCGTCCGCGTCCGTCGCGATTTCCTCGTAGCGGAGGGAGTTCCCAGCGGCACGGTCCGAGGTGATCAAGCCGACGAGCGCGTCCCGGACCGGCTGCCCGTCGCGCAGGATGCGCCCGGCCACGGACACGCCTTCCATCATGCGAACCAAGTGGTCCCGGCCGGGTTTCAACTCGACCCAGCGCTTGGCGACGCCGGGGCCTTCCGCTTCCGCATAGATCGTCCCCACGTTGGTCCTGCAAAGTAACAGGAAGCGGCCTTGATCGTACGCGACGGCCAACGGATCGACGAACCGGTCGATGCCGCCCCATTGCGTCCCCAAGCCGCGCTGCATGCCCTCGGGGTTGATCACCGCGCCGACCACCGGTTTGCCGTTCTCTCCGATCACCACGCCGGCGATACGGTTCGTTGACTTCCAGGCGTCCTCGCTCAACAGCTTCAACGTGATCGTCTCGTCACCGGCGGCCGGATCGACCTTCGTCTGAAATTTGCTTTCATGGCCCCCGGCCACCACCAGCAGGCGGAACAACAGTGTCGGATCGAGCGACTCGATCTTGAACCGCCCATCCGCGCCCGTCTGCGCCTTTTTGCTGCAATCCGCGTAACAGTACGGGCACAAGCTCGAAGTGCCTTCCTTCGGGCCGGCCGAATAGACGAACACCGTGGCTTTCGCGACCGGCGTGCCGTCGTCGTGCGTGACCCGGCCGGTCAGATCGGGCCGTGCAGCCGCCGACGCTGACAACAGGGCGGAAGCCATCACGCCCATCCCGATCAAGCACCACTGTCTTGCTTTCATCGTCATCACTCCTTCCATTTGATTGATCACACCGGGAGCGCTCTCATCGCTTGGACAACGCCCGCTGCCAGGCCGTTTGCAGCCGCTCGCCTTCCAGGTCGCGGCCCACCAAGCGACCGTTGGGGTCGATCAGAAACATCGTCGGCAACGTGTTCACGTCGAAGGCCGCGGTGACTTTCGCCCGCTCTGCCTTAGCCAGCCGGGCCTGGGTCCAAGGGTAGCCGCCGCTCTCGATCGCCTGGCTCACACTCGCCGGATCGTCTCCGATGTTGACGCCGAGCAGCGCGAGCCGATCGTCTTGGCTGAATCGGTTTTGGAGCTTCTGCAATTCCGCCAGCATCTCCAAGGAACGCCGGGACCAGGCGGCCCAAAACACGACCAGCACGTGCTTGCCCCGGAACTGGGCCAGACTCACGGGTTGCCCATCCAACGTCTGCGCCTTCAACTCGAGCGGCGCGGCGCGGGTGACGCCCGCCTCGCTCTTGATGGGGACCACTAGCGTGCCGAGGTCGAATGGCCCGTTGCCCGGCGGCACCACCACCTCGCGCACCAGCGAGCCCAATTCGTCCTTGAGCTGCCGAAAGGGATTGGGTGGGGGATTCTCGTTCGGTTTCGTGACACGGATGCTCAACTCGTAAGTGCCGGGCGGCACGTCCTCGGCGCGGAACGAACCGTCGGTCTGGAACTCGAGTTGGTAGGTCCGAGCCTCTCGTGCCTGCTGCAATCGTGCCGGCGACCGGTACGAGGCATACCTCGCGCTTCGATAGGCATCAGAAGTCGCGAAATCTTCGTAGTTCAGCGCGGGTTCTGGCATCGGAGGCTGCTTGAGCGTCAGCACCTGGCTGTCGTTGCGCCAATCCACGGCCAAGTCGGGCGGGTCAGTCTGCGCCTGCCCGGTCACCGGCCGTCCCTCGCTCGCGTAAATGACTTTGAGCGTCTCGCCCGCCCGGACCATGATGGGCATCTGGTAACTTTCGGTAATGGCTCGGCCCATCTGCATCGGCCCCACGATCCGATACAGCTTGTATTCCCCCGCCGGGACGTTGGTGAAGACAAAGCTGCCGTCAGCCGCGGTGGCCGTGTCGTAGATCAGATGGAGACCCAGCGATGGTGACCACAACAGTGTGTTCAGACTCACGCGCGCATCCGCCCTGGGCTGGCCCGCCACTCTCAAGGTGCCTTCCACGCGACCCCACGGTTGCAGATGCACGACGCGGGTGCGTTTGACTTCGGTGGTGGACGTCTCCAGGAATCCATCCGGATGCGTAAAAACGATGGGGCAATCGTCAATTACGGTCGGCAGTTCGAATTGCCCGTTAGCCGCGACCCGTGCCTTGATCAGGCGATCACTGTAGAAATGGTTTGGAGCGTTGCAAAAGAGCGGGCCGGCCGCTTCCTCTCCCCACACCCACACCCTCGCACCGTCGGCCGGTTGGCCATTGCGCAGGAGGACGGTAACGCCCGCTTCGCTCGCAGGTTGCAGAGCAAAATCCGGTTCCCAATCGCCTTCGTCGAAATCCCGCCACGGCGTGATCAGCGTTCCGTAGCCTTTGGCTTCAAGCAGGAGTTGAAAGCAAGGGTAACTCCCTCCCGGCCGAAACCGGGTGGCGGGCACGGTCAGCCGGAAACTCGAGTCGCCGACCTTTCCATCGAATCGAAATCCTTCAAGGTCCGCGGTCTGATACCGGACCGAATCCAACGGCACGGCAGCGCCGGTCTTCGCGTCATGTACTCGTCCCTCGACGACCAACTCTCTGTCCATGCCGTCGTGCAAGCTGAAAGTCACTTCGCGCTGTTCCGGGGCGAGCCGGATCTT